>NZ_JBFTOQ010000024.1:0-119400 GCF_056398045.1 Cupriavidus sp. 05L411
GCGACAGCTATGACGCCGTGGCGACAGCTATGACGCCGTGATGAAGCTGGTCAAGGAACACTCGGGTGCCTACGGCATGGGCGTGGACTACGCCTACACCATGGTGCACAAGGCCGCGCAGCGCACCGCCACGCCGCACGCGTCGATCGCCCCGGTTCCGGCCCGCTGATATTCCCAGCCTGAACCCGCAGGGAAATTCCCCAGGCAGTCAGACTAGTGCTAAAGTTCCGAGCCATGTCACCTGGTATTGCCCGGCGGCATCATGCAAAGTTGATATCGGGAGAGACTGCCTGGCCATGCGCCGGGCAGCGCCGAAGGAGCAACCGCCCCGGAAACTCTCAGGCAAAAGGACCGGTATCACGTTTGAACTCTGAAGAACCCCGGCGCTCGTCAGCCGGCGGTACCGAAGGAGCAAGCGATCCCCGCCACCCCCAAAGTGGCGTATCGTGAATCTCTCAGGTCAAGGACAGAGGGGGCGTCTTTTGCGCATGCTGCGCAAGAGGCTCCCATCCGACGTCCTGGAACCATAGAGATGAAATCAATTGCCGTTATCGGTGGTGGCATCACCGGCGTGACCACTGCCTACGCGCTCGCCAAACGCGGTTTCTCGGTCACCCTGCTCGAAAAACACCGCTATGCCGCCATGGAAACCTCGTTCGCCAACGGCGGCCAGCTTTCCGCTTCCAACGCCGAAGTCTGGACACACTGGTCCACCATCCTCAAGGGCATCAAGTGGATGCTCAAGAGCGATGCGCCGCTGCTGGTCAACCCGCGCCCGAGCTGGCACAAGCTGTCCTGGTTCGCCGAGTTCATCGCCGCCATTCCCCACTACCGAAAGAACACCATCGAGACCACGCGCCTGGCGATTGCCGCGCGCGACCACCTGTTCTCCTGGGCGGCGGCCGAAGGCATCGATTTCGACCTGAAGAAGGAAGGCATCCTCCATATCTATCGCGACAAGGCGGGCTTCGAGCATGCAGGCAGGGTGTCGAAGCTGCTGGCCGAGGGCGGGCTGGAGCGCCACGCCGTCACGCCGGAAGACATGCGCGCCATCGAGCCGACCCTGGCCGGGCAGTACTACGGTGGCTATTTCACCCAGAGCGACTCCACTGGCGACATCCACAAGTTCACCAGCGGCATGGCCGCAGCCATCGACCGCCTGGGCGTGCGTTGCCTGTACAACCAGGATGTCCAGTCGGTCAGCACCGATGGCCGGCAGGTCACCATCGTCAGCAGCGACGGCCAGCAGGCCGAATCGCGCGTGTTCGACGGCGTGGTCGTCTGTGCCGGCACCGCCAGCCGGGCGCTGGCGGCCAGCCTTGGCGATCGCGTCAACATCTATCCGGTCAAGGGCTATTCGATCACAGTCAACCTGAACGACGCGCAAAGCCAGGCGGCCGCGCCCGTCGTGAGCCTGCTCGACGACGAGACCAAGCTGGTCACCAGCCGCCTGGGCGTTGACCGCTTCCGCGTGGCGGGCACGGCGGAGTTCAACGGCTACAACCGCGACATCCGCGCTGACCGCATCCGTCCGCTGGTGGAGTGGGTCAACCAGTGCTTCCCCGGTGTCAGCACGCGCAGCGTGGTGCCCTGGGCCGGACTGCGGCCGATGATGCCTACCATGCTGCCGCGCGTGGGCCGGGGCCGTGCGTCCTGCGTGTTCTACAACACCGGCCACGGCCACCTGGGATGGACGCTGTCGGCGGTCACCGCGGACATGATCGGCGATGTGGTGCAGCAGGCCATGGGCGCCAGGCGTGCACATGGCGTACAGGACGCGGTGGCGCTGGTGACCCCGTAAGAGGCCGGACGCGTTACGCGCCAAGCGCGGCCATATTCTCCACCCGCAAGGTCTGCGGGACCGACAGCGAGATATCGGCCGCGCGCAGCCGCTTCAGTATCTCGAACAGCAGGTCGCTCTTGGTCGCGGTGGCGATCCGCGGGCTGCCTACGTAGCCCGTCACGCTAAGCGTGATCCCGTTCGGCGCCAGCTGGCTGAACGTGACGGATGGCGCGGGCTTGTCGAGAATCGCTTCATTTTCCCGATAGGAGTCGAGCAGCAGTTCGCGCACCTGCTCGGGATCGATGTTCAACGGGAAGGTGAGCAGCAGCGTCGCGACGCCTTGCGTGCTGTTGCTCATCGTCACGTTGCGCAGGTTCTGCGAGATCAGCTGCGAGTTGGGCACGATCACGGTCGAGCGGTCGCCCAGCAGGATCTCCGTCGCGCGCACGTTGATGCGCTTGATGTCGCCTTCCACGCCGCCGATGCTCACCATGTCGCCGACCTTCACCGGCCGCTCGGTCAGCAGGATGAGCCCCGACACGAAATTCTTGACGATCTCCTGCAGGCCGAAGCCAATGCCCACGGACAGCGCGCTGACGATCCAGGCCAGGTTTTCCCATCTGACGCCCAGCAGCGACAGCGTCAGCAATACGATCAGCACATAGCCGATGTTGCTGAACAGCGTGATGAGCGATGCGCGCAGGCCCGCTTCCATGCAGACCTGCGGCAGGAGTTCCGCGTCCAGCCAGCGCCGCACCGAGCGCAGCAGGTAGGTGCCGACCGAGAGCGCGATGACCGCGTTCAGGATGCGGTCGGGCATGATGTTGAGGCTGCGCAGCCGCTCGCCGCCGAGCATCGTCAGCAGGCTGTTGAGCAGGTCGCTCGGCGTGGTGCCGAAGCCGCCGGTCAGCAGCGCGATGACGGCCACCAGGAGCAACAGGCTGGTGCCGATCCCCGAGAGCACCGTCGACGCCTGCGCGAGATGGCTGTCCCCGAGTCCGAACAACTGCTTGATGACCTTGCCGCTTGGATGGTGCGCGCTGAACACGCTTTCGCAGACGTCGCGGGTCAGTTGCGTCAACAGGTACAGGCTGCACAGGACGATGTCGATCCAGACAAGCTCGTAGGTCAGGAAGCGCGCGAACGTAATGTAGCCGATCAGCAGCGCCATCAGCGAGGCGACGACCGTCACCGTTACGCCAGCGTGGATCAGGCCGGCGAAGGTGGAGCGCGCTTCAGGCCGCTCGCCCGCCGCGGCCAGCTTCGTGCGCACGCGGTTGGCGCGCAGCAGCGCCGCGCCGATCGTCAGCACCACCACAAGCGACACCAGGCCGCGGCCTAGCAAGGTCACCTGCAGGCTTGTGTCCGCGGTCCGGTTGAGTTGCTCGAGTGTGCCGGCGATCAGCAGCAGGCCCGCGAGGACACTAGGGAACGGACGCATCGCCAGCGCGACCTTGTCGGCGAGTGCAGGCACGCGCCATGAGGGATGGCGCGTGCACAGCAATGCCCGTCCCAGGCCCGCGATCAGTGCGCTTGTCAGCGTCAGCTTGCCAAGTTCGCTGATCAGGTCCTGCACCTGAGCTGGCAGATCGTAGTGCGGGGCGAAAGCAAAACACACGACCTGTACCGCGATGGCGGTCGCCGCAACCGTCGCGAGTACCGTGGCAAGCGCGAGCGCGCTGCGCCGCAGCCGGCTCTCGGGCAAGCGCGTCAGGCAGAACCATGCCAGCGCCCGCTCGATCAGCCGTCGGCCGATGGTCCAGACGCCGATCGCAAGCAGCAGAAGCAGGGCGGTGATCGCCTGTCGCCCGGGCTGCCAGGCCAGGTCCCACAACGGGGTAACTTGCCCCTTGAACGCGTTTAGCCGCTGCTGGTCCTCCTGGCTTGGCGCGAACAACGGCTCCCAGAATGCCGTGCTGAGAATGCTGGCCGAGCGCAGCGCGAGCTGGTTCTTCAATCGGCTGCGCTGCAGCTTGGCGATCTGCTCGGTCAGGTTGGTCACATTGCCCTTGACCTCGGCCGCTTGCTTCAGTCCGCTGTCCAGTTGCGCCTTGCGCGCGTTCAGGTCTGCCCGCTGCTGCGCGACTGCAGCTGCCTCCGGTGTGGTGCCGGCGGCGGGTGGCGGCCCGAGCACGTCGAGCTGTGCCTGCAACTGCGCACGCTGGGGCGTGAGCGCCGCGTTCAGCTTGTCGACGTCGCCTGCCAACTGGTGGATGGCGTCATCCAGCCCTTCGAGCTGCGTGCCGCTGGTGGGCGACGACGCCAGTTGCTTGATGCGGTCCTGCTCGGTCTGGAGCCGTTTCAGCTCGGCAACGGCATCCGCGCGCGATGGCGGCCTGGCGGCGGGCGCATCCGCATTCAAGGTGGTGTCGGCGGCTGCGGCCGGGAGCGCGGTGGGGATCAGGTGCAATAGCGCAACCAGCACAAGGCTCAGCACGAGCCTGGGGAGTTTGCTCATAGAAAGAGATAGATCCTTACTGATCGGCTTGCCGGGCCGGCAATCGCGCAGGTTCGCGTGGATTGCCACGGCTCGTCAGACGGTCGATGACCGGCGGGCGACGATCAGGATGTTGGGCGGCCGCGCGGCGATCGCGATGGGAGTCGATCGGAGCGCCTGGGGGCGATCTTGCCGGCGTGTGCTCTATAGTCCGTCGGACTATTGGCGATGCCGCGTGATTGGCACGCCACTTGATGCGGAAGAATTGCCTGAAAGAGCCTCAATTATACAGAAGGCATCGCGCGCCCTTGGTTTTCAGCAGGCAACAGGCGCTTGCGTCACTCGACCTTCACCATCCAAGGTTTCACGCGAGCTGCATGCAAGCTCTGCTATTCTTGGTCGGCCGCTGCTGCCGCGGCGTGGGTTTTCATGGTGGTGGTTTATTCCCGTGTGAGATCATGTCCGTCAACGCCAATGCCTCCATCTCGCTCGCAGCCCCTGTATCGATTGACGCATTCGGGTGCGCCGCGGAAAAGCTCTCCAAGGATCAGAAGCTCGCCGGCAGCGAGATCCAGTTTTTCCGCAAAAGCTCGCCAGGCGAGAAGGCGAGCCAGGTTATCACTTCGGCGTCGAATCGTGGCTTTCTGGTGGGGGTTTCGCTGTGCACGGGACATCGCCGCCGGGTGTTTCATGAGCGCCGCGCGAGCACCCACGAATTTGAAAGGAACTCCATCTATATCCGGAATTTCTTTGAAGACTATAAAGCCGATTTCTATGGTTATTTCGATTTCATCCTGCTGGAGATTTCCCGCACCTTTATCGAACGCACCAGCGCGGAACTAGGCCGCTCGCGCATCCTGGGGCTGCGCAGCGCGGCGGGAGAGCAAGACCAGGTACTGGCGCATCTCGCCCAGGCGGCGGCGCCGGCGCTGAGCCACCCCGGGATGGCCAGCAAGCTGTTCGTCGATCAGCTGGGCTTCACCATCGGGACCTATCTCGTCGAGCACTATGGGAATGGATCCGTCGCGACGCCCAAGACAAACCGGTTGCTGTCGCAACGCAGCGTGGCGACGGCCAAGGAAATGCTGATCGCCAAGATCGATGGCGATCTGTCCATTGCGGACGTCGCCGACGCCTGCAACCTGTCGCGTAGCCATTTCACCCGTGCCTTCCGGGATACGACTGGCCAGACACCCTATCAGTGGCTGGCGGCCCAGCGCCTGGAGCGCGCCCGCGGGCTCCTGCGCGAATCAGGACTCTCCCTGGCGGAAGTGGCCGTGGCTTGTGGCTTCTCCGATCAAAGCCATTTCACCCGCGTGTTCTCGCAAGCGGTCGGCGTCTCTCCCGGCAACTGGCGCCGCAGGGTTCACGCCTGACGCGCTGGGCGCAAGGCCAATGCGTCGGCGCCGATGCTAGCCGGTGCCGAGGCACAAAACAATTGTCCCTTGGTATGGGTAGACGGCGCTCGCTGTGCTCCACACAATGCGGCTGTGCCACTGTTGGCATTACCACCGTCAGTGCCTGAGCAACTTGCGACCAAGCCATGAATGACTCTCAAGCCGGCACTGCCGGCACGCCTGCCGCCGAGCGCGGCAGCGCCGGTGCTGCCGGCTCGCCGTGGAGCCCGCTGCGGCACCGCACTTTCCGGATGCTATGGATCGCCACGGTGGCGTCCAATGTGGGCACCTGGATGAACGACGTGGGTGCCAGCTGGCTGATGACGTCGCTCGATCCCGATCCCCTGATGGTCGCCCTGGTGCAGGCAGCGGGCAGCCTGCCGATGTTCCTGTTCGCCCTGCCGTCCGGGGTGCTGGCCGATATCGTCGACCGGCGCAAGTACCTGATCTTCGCGCAGCTTTGGACACTGGCCGTGGCGACCACGCTGGGCGTGCTTGCGCTTACCGGCCTGGTCAACGCCCATGTGCTGCTGCTTGCTGCATTTTTGCTGAGCACCGGCGCGGCGATGAGCTCGCCGCCGTTCCAGGCCATCGTGCCGGACCTGGTCGACAAGGCGGACTTGCCGCCGGCCATTGCGCTGAACTCCCTGGGGATCAACATCAGCCGTGCGATCGGCCCCGCGCTGGGCGGCTTGATCCTGTCGTTCTCCGGGCCCGCGGTGGTCTTTCTGCTCAACGCGCTGTCGGTGCTCGGCGTGACGCTGGTGCTGTACCGGTGGAAGGCCGAGCCCGCCCGGCGGAACCTGCCGTCCGAGCATTTCCTTTCGGCCGTGCGTGCCGGCCTGCGGTACGTGGAGGCCGCGCCGCTGCTGCGGGTCGTGCTGGTCAGGGCGGTCGCGTTCTTTCTCTTCGGCAGTGCCGGCTGGGCGCTGCTCCCGCTGGTGGCCCGGCGGGAACTGGGCCTCGGTCCGGGCGGATATGGCTTGCTGCTGGCCAGCATCGGCCTGGGCGCCGTCGGTGGCGCCCTTGTGCTCCCCAAGCTGCGCAGCCGGGTCTCCGCCGATCGCATGGTGGTGCTGGCAAGCTTGCTGTTCGCGCTGAGCTTGCTCGCGCTGGCCTATGTGCGGCATTTCTGGCTGCTGGCAGCCGCACTGTTGTTTGCCGGGCTGGCTTGGATCGCGGTACTGTCCACGCTCAATGTGGCCGCCCAGCGCAGCGCCGCGGGCTGGGTCAAGGCACGCGCGCTGGCGGCCTACCTGACCGTGTTCTTCGGCGCCATGACCGCGGGGAGCGCGCTATGGGGCAAGACCGCCGCGCTGCTGGGCATTCCCGTCGCCCTGGTGCTGGCGGCAGCGGGGCTGGTCCTTGCATGCGCCACCGCGCTGCGGTGGCGACTGGGCATCTCGCCGGAACTGGACCTGGCGCCTTCAGGTTTTCTGCACCCGGGTGAACTGGACGTGGCTCACGACCGTGGGCCGGTGATGATCTGCGTGGAGTACGAGGTTGCGCGCGAGGATGCGGCAGCGTTTGCCAAGGCCGTGCAGGAGATGCGCCGGATTCGTCGTCGCAGCGGTGCGCTGTCCTGGGGTGTCTACGAAGACCTGGCCGCGCCCGGACGCTTTATCGAGACCTTCCTGGTGGAGTCGTGGCTGGAGCATCTGCGCCAGCACGAGCGCCACACCATGAACGACAAACTGATCCAGACGCGCGTGCATGGTTTTCACCGCGGTGCCGCGCCGCCCGTCGTGCGCCACCTGGCAGCACCGGACGGCAGCTGACCACCCCTGCGCCGGATCAGGGCGGGGTGGCGTCCAGGCGCGGCAGCAGTTGCCTGGACAGCGCCAGGATCAGCAGGATCACGAGCACGCCGCTGATGGCGAACAAGGCCGGAATGCCGGCCGTGTCCACCAGGCGCGCGGCCAGCAGCACGCCAAGGCCCTGGCCGGCGAACAGGCAGAACGCAAACAAGGCGACGGCGTTCGCGCGTTGCGAAGGTGCCATCTGCGTGGCGGCGGTTTGCATTGCATTCAGGACGATGTAGTAGCCACAGCCCGCGCACAGGCACCCTGCGGCGATCCAGAGCCAGTGTTGCCCAAGCGCAATGCAGGCCATCCCCGCGCCAAGCAGCGTGGCCGCCAGCCTGGCCAGGCGCTGCCGTCCCATCCTGCGAATCAGCACCGGCGCGAAGCCGGCATACAGCAGTCCGCCTATGCCGTGCATCGACGTGATGGCGCCGGCCGCTGCCAGGGACAAGGCAAAGCGGAGCTTGAGGTAGGTCGGCACAAAGGCGAACACGCTCGGGCAGAGCAAGCCCAGCAGCAAGGTCATGCCGAGTACCCGGCGCACCCACGCGGATTTCAGCAGGGTTGCTGGCCCTGGCCGTGGGCCGGGTGCCCCGCGCTGCCAATAGCCGGCAGTTTCATCGCGGCGTGCCAGGCTGGCCAGGATCGCGGCCACGCAGGCAAAGCCGGCTGCCAGCAGCGCGAAGGCGGCACGCCAGCCCAGCGCATCGGCGACGAGTCCGGATACCCATTGGCCGGTCATCAGTCCGCAAATCGTGGCCACCGAATAGCGCGCGAGCAGGCTCTGCCGCGAGACCAGTGGTTCGGTATCGCCGAGGCGCGCCAGGCAGATCGGGATGACGCCCGCGGCTGCGGCACCGGCCATGGCGCGCAGCACCACCAGCCATTCGAAGCCAGGCGCCAGCGACAGGCTGAAATTGGCAACGGCGCAGGCCAGCAAGGCGGCCGCGATGACACGCAGCTTGCCGTAGCGCTCGGCCAGGGGCCCGTAGATCAGCTGGAATGCGGCATAGGCAAGCATGAAGCTTGTCACCGCCACACCGGTCTTTCCCGCGGAGATCCCAAAATCGCGAGACAAGGCCGGCAGCAGCGTGTCGGCAGCCCGGATGGAGGCGGCGGCAAAGAAGCCGCTCAGGCCCAGGGCAACCCGCTCGTGGCGCATGCCGAGTGCCAGGGGCATCACGCTTTCGGTCATCGTCTTCAGTCCCCTGGCTGCGGCCCGGAATTCGCGCTTCGCGCCAGCACGTTCCCGATGCAACGGATGATGTCAGCTTCCATGAACGGTTTGCTGAGAAAACAGACAGCGCCGATCGCCTCGGCGCGTTGCCGGTAGCGCTCCTCGGGGAAGGCCGTCATGAAGATCACCGGCGTGGAAAGCCCGCGTGCGCGCAGGTGTTCGCAAAGCGCGAAGCCGTTCATCGCGGGCATCTGCACGTCGGCGACCAGGCAGGAAATGGCATCGATGGTGTTTGACTGAAGCAGGTCGTTCCCGCTCGCATAAAGCTCGACGCTCATGTTGAAGGAGCGGAGCAGGCTTCCCAGGGCTTGTCGAACAGCAGCATCGTCGTCGACGATGGCGATCACCGGGGTAGCTATCACACGATATTCCTCCTTTTGTCATGAGCGGTGACGAAGCGGTCGGAGGCCCCCATCGCTTGCTTCGAGGATATCGCGCTGTCGCACTCAGTGGAATCATACGGTGGTATTGTCGGCATCGGTCAGGGATTCCCCCCGGGCGCGGAGGGGAGGGCGGTCCGGCCGCACCGTCCTCACCGTGCTATCAGGCCGGGCCTGGCCCGCGCGGGCGAGGCCTGGCGTGGCCAGGGGTAACACCAAAGTATGAGGCGGCGACACCGGCGGGCGCATCCTCCACAACGGATTGCCCCTCCTGGGCGCAATATACTCTGTGATTCCCAGCTTTCATGATGCTGTCCCAGGTCCGATGAATTCGTTGCGCAGCTACAAGCTCGAGTATTTGCTGGACGGTGAGATCGCGCTGCTTCGCGGGACTGCCGCCGGATGCGCGCCCGTGCTGCTTTCGCTCGCCGGCCCGGCCGCCAGCGCGGCTGGCGTACGGCGGCGCCTCGAGCACGAATACACCTTGCGGGACCTGCTGCGATCCGATTGGGCTGCGGTTCCGGTGGCATTGATCCGCTATGACCGCAGGCCGGCCCTGCTCGCGGAAGACGAAGGAGGCTTGCCGCTGGCCCAATTGCTTGGCGAGCCGTTTCAGCTGGATGCCTTCCTGGAAATCGCGATCGCCGTGTCCGCCGCAATCGCGGCCATGCACGAATCCGGCATCGTCCACCGGGACATCAAGCCGGCGCATCTCCTTGTCGCACCGAACCGGGAACGGGCCTGGATTACCGGGTTCGGCATTGCCACCGTCGCATCGTCCGGCACCTTGCCCGGCGCGCAACCCCCGATGCTGGCTGGAACCCTGGCCTACATGGCGCCCGAGCAGGCCGCCAGGGGCGAGTCGGCGGTCGACGCACGGGCGGACCTCTACGCGCTGGGCGTGATCCTGTATCAGATGCTTACGGGTGTCCTGCCGCTCGAAGCCAGCGAGCCGGTCGGCTGGGTGCACAGCCATTTCGCGAGACTGCCGGTGGCGCCGTCGGAGCGCAACGACGCCGTTGCGCCAGTGTTGTCGGCCATGGTGATGCGGTTGCTGGCCAAGGCGCCCGAGGAACGCTACCCCAGCGCGAGCGCGCTTGCCGGCGAACTGCGGCGGTGCCTGGAGGCGTGGCGCAGCCAGGGCAGCCTGGATCTGGTCGCAAGCGCTCCATTGCCTGACTCGCCGGATATCCCGGGCGATGCGCCGGGTTTGCTTGCCGAGGGCCTGCAGCGACTGCCGCCAGAAACAAGCGCCTTGCTGATGGCCCTGTCTTGCCTGGGCAGCATGGTGCCGGCGGCAACAGTGGCTCAGGCGCTGGATGTCAGCGAGGCACGCCTTGGCGGCCTGTTGGCCGAAGCCGTGGCGGGGGGCTGCATCGTGGTCCGCGGCGCCTGCTATCACTTCGCCCACGAACGGGTCCAGGAGGCAGCTTATGCCTTGATCCCGGCGGCCGATCGCCCGGCCTTGCACCTGCGGCTTGGACGCCGGTTGGCGCAGCGGGTGGAGCACGGTGACAACAGCGGTGACAACAGCGGCGACAACAGCGAAGGCAGCCGCGACGGCGGCATCTTCTGCGCGGTTGACCAGTTCAACCGCGCAGTCGGCATCCACCTCGATGGCGGCGAGCGGCTCCAGGTTGCTCAACTGAGCCTGGAGGCCGCACGTCGCGCGATGAAGACAACCGCCTACGAACGCGCCAATGCCTATTTTTCCGCCGGCGAGCGATGGCTGCCAGACGGGGCATGGGAGACCCATCACGCATTAGCGCTGGCGTTGGCGATGGGGCGCGCCGAGTGCGAATTCGTTGGTGGCCGGCTTGGGGCTGCCGCGGCCAGTTTGCTGGACCTGAGCGCCAGGACGCGGACACCCTATGACCTGGCGGCGGTCACGCGGCTGCAAGTGGCGGTGCATACGGCGCTTGACCAGTCCGACCACGCCGTCCGGCTGGGGCTGGGGTTCATCCGCACGATGGGCCTGGACTTCCGGCCCGGCGCGCGGGGGCAGGTGGAGGAGGAGTACCAGCGCTTCCTTGCGTTGCTGGGCGATCGGCCGGTCGAGTCGCTGGCCAGCTTGCCGCGCATGCATAGCCCGGTGTGGCGCGCCACGCTTAGCGTCCTGGCCGAGGTGATGTCGCCCGCGTCGTTCATGGACCGGAACCTGCGCGACCTGATACCGCTCTGGATGGTGCTCATCAGCCTGGAGCATGGCAACGACGAAGCCTCCTGCATTGCCTACGTTCACCTTGGCATGACGATCGGGCCGCGCCGTGGCGACTACGGGCTGGGCTATCGCCTGGGCCAGGCCGGCCTGGCGCTGGTCGCGCAGGAGGGCATGGGCCGCTTTCGCGCCAAGGTCCATATGTGCTTTGGCGCGTTGCTGCTGCCGTGGACCCAGCCCATCCGCGGTGGGCGCGAACTGATCGAGCGCAGTTTCGAAGAAGGCCGGCAGACGGGGGATTTCAATTTCGCTGCCTACAGCCGCAACCAGCTGGTGACCCATCTGCTGGCTTGCGCAGAGCCGCTGGCCGACGTGGAGGCGAAGATCGAGGCTGGCCTGGCTTTCGCCCGCTCGCTGGGCCTGGGACGGGTCGTCGATATCCTCAGCGCGCAATCCAGGTATGTTGCGGTGCTGCGGGGCAGGGCCGCGGGCTGGATGGCGCTGGACGCCAGCGAGCCGGGGCCGCCGGAAGCCGAGGCAAGACTGCAGGCCGACCCCCGCCTCGCCGTCGCCGCCTGCTGCTACTGGATTCGCAAGCTGCAGGCCTGCTTCGCCGCGGACGACTATCGGGGGGCGCTGGACGCGGCGGGCAAGGCGGAGCCGCTGCTTTGGACCGCTCCGTATTTCCTGGAGATCGCGGACTATCATTTTTTCGCGGCGCTCACGCTGGCCTGGGCGCCGGCATTCCCGGGCCACGCACCCGGCCACACATCGGGCCACGTGCCTGGCAGCGCGCACGCGGCGGCGTTCAAGCGCCATCACGACCAGCTGAGCGCCTGGGCACGGGAGAATCCCGCCAACTTCGGCGCGCGCGCGGGCATCCTGTCGGCCGAAGCCTTGCGCATGGCGCGGGATCCCTTGCAGGCCATGCGGCAGTACGAACAAGCGGCCCGCCAGGCGAGAGAGCGGGACCAGGTTCATGACGAGGCCCTGGCCTACGATCTTTGCGCGCGCTGCTGTTTCGAACAGGGCCTGGCGGCGCCGGCAATGGCTTACCTGCGCAAGGCACGTGATGCCTATGGCAACTGGGGCGCTGACGGCCAGGTGCGCAAGCTGGAGGCGCGCGCTCGCGCCCATGACGGCACGGATCTGGACACGGGCCGCGCGGCGATCGAGCAGGCCGACGCGGCGGCCCTTCAGCCCGCTACTTATATCGGCCCGGCCTCCCAGCTGGACCTCGACACCACCATCAGGGCGACGCAGGCGCTGGCCGGCGAGATACAGCTCGACCGCCTGATCAACACCCTGCTGACAACCACCCTTCAGCAGGCGGCCGCGCAGAGGGCGCTGCTGTTTCTCCGGCAGGACGGTGCACTGCGCTTGGCCGCGCAAGCCCGCACCGAGCAATCCGGCATTGTGGTCGACCTGGATCCGGCCGGTACCGTGCCCTATCCCCGTGCCATCGTCGACGCGGCGCTCGCGACCCGCGCGGATTTCGTCCTCGACAATGCCAGGACGCATGCGAAGTTCGGGCAGGATCCGGACGTCCAGGCGCGCAGCGTGCGCTCGGTGGCCTGCCTGGCGTTGGCAAAGCAGGCCGCGCTGATCGGCGTGCTCTACCTGGAGAATAATCTGGCGGATGCGTTGTTCACCGGTCGGCGAATCAACCTGCTGGCCATGCTGGCCTCCCAGGCGGCCATCTCGCTGGAGAATGCCAGGCTGTATGCCGAGCTGCTCCGCCAGAACCAGGAGCGCCAGCGGGCACAAGCCGAACTGGCGCACGTCTCCCGTGTTACCACGCTTGGCGAGCTGGCGGCATCGATCGCACACGAGGTCAATCAGCCGCTGACTGGCATCGTCACTTATGGCGGCGCGTGCCTGCGCTGGATCAACCGTCCTGAGCCCAATCTCGATGAGGCGCGTCATGCGGTGGAGAACATGATCGCGGAAGGACTGCGTGCAAGCGAGGTGATCCGGCGCATCCGGGCGCTCGCGCGCAAGGGGGAGTCTCGTCGCTTGCCGTTGCAGCTGAGCGACCTTGTGGCCGAGACCGTAGCCATGGTGAAGCACCAGGCCGAGGCTCACGCCATCGTCATTGCCCAGGACTGCGTGGCCGGGCTGCCGCAAGTGCTCGGCGACCGCATCCAGTTGCAGCAGGTGGTCATCAACCTGCTCGTCAATGCCATCCAGGCAATGTCATGCCGCCGCCCGGGGCGCCGTCACCTTCGTGTCATCACGGCGGCGCCAGCCGAAGGCCAGGTACTGTTGCGCGTGGAGGATACCGGCCCGGGTATCGACGCGGGAAAGCTGGACAAGCTGTTCGAGGCGTTCTACACCACGCGCGAGCAAGGGCTGGGCATGGGCCTGTCGATTTGCCGATCGATCGTCGAAGCGCATGGCGGCACCATATGGGCCGAGTCTCCCGTGCGCACCGAGGCGCAGAGCGGCCAGCATCCGGCGGGTCCCGGCGCGGCCTTCTCCTTTACCCTGCCGGTGCCGCAACCACAACCATGACCCCTCTTAAAGTGATCGCTGTTCAACTTGGAATGTGAGGCGCGCGCTAATCAGCCACAGTAGACAAAAGCCGGCACAAATTGACAATATGCCGGCAAGGCAAAAGCGTAGAGTGCCCGCGGGGTGGCCACACGGCGACACAGCCCCGCACAGCCCGACACAACGATTGACGTTGTCCGCGTTCTTGCTGGCGCCTTTGAAGCTGACTGGAGAAACTGACCGTGACAATTCAAAGCCTGGAGCCTGTCGAGACGCTTACCCCGGACGAAGGGTTGGTGCTGGTCGTCGACGACGATGCGCCGCTGCGCGGTGCGCTTGGCAACCTGTTCCGCTCGGTCGGCATGCGTGCCGCGCTGTTCGGCTCGGCCGCGGAATTACTTGAATACCGGTTGCCGGAGGCACCTTGCTGCCTGGTGCTCGACGTCAGGCTGCGCGGCCAGAGTGGACTGGACCTGCAGGCGCACCTGGGGCAATTGGGCATCTGTGTCCCGATCATCTTCATGACAGGCTATGGCGATATTGCCATGACCGTGGCAGCGATGAAGGCTGGCGCGGAAGACTTCATGGCCAAGCCGTTTCGCGATCAGGACCTGCTCGATGCGGTCTCGGCCGCGCTCGAGAAGGACCGCCGGCGACGCGAGGGAATGCGCAGGGCCCAGGGGCTTCGCAGCAGTTTCGAGACACTGACGCCGCGCGAGTCGGAGGTGATGGCACTGGCCGCATCCGGGCTGATGAACAAGCAGATTGCCAGCCGCATCGGCATCAGCGAAGTGACGGTAAAGATCCACCGCGGGCAGGCCATGCGCAAGATGAAAGCGCGCACGTTTGCCGATCTCGTGCTGATGGCCCAGCAACTTGGCGTCTGCCACGTCCCGTGCTAACCGCGCTGGGATAGCCACACCTGCATATCTACACGCCTCGCACCGGGACACCTGCCTCGCCTACAATTTATTCTGCATGGCTGCAACGGCCCAATCAGAAAACGAAGCAAGGCGAGGCAAGATGATGGACTTCAGTTTGACGCCCGTTCAACGGGAGCTGCAGGATCGCACCCGCCAGTTCATTGCGGACCAGGTCATGCCGATGGAGCGCGATCCCCGGCAAACGCCGCATGGCCCCACCGAGGACTTGCGTGCGGACCTGGTGGAAAAGGCAAGGGCGGTGGGCTTGCTGACACCCCACGCCAGCACGCAGGCCGGAGGCCTCGGGCTTTCGCACCGGGACAAGGCCATTGTCTTTGAAGAGGCGGGCTACTCGCCGCTGGGGCCGGTCGCGATGAACATCCATGCGCCGGACGAAGGCAACATCCACCTGATGGAACTGGTCGCCACGCCGGAGCAGAAGGCGCGCTGGCTACATCCCCTGATCCTTGGGCACACGCGCTCCTGCTTTTGCATGACCGAGCCGGCGCCAGGCGCGGGGGCCGATCCGTCCATGCTGCAGACCACGGCGGTGCGCGATGGGGATCATTTCGTGATCACGGGCAGGAAATGGTTTATCACGGGCGCCACCGGCGCCACCTTTGCCATCATCATGGCGCGGATGGAAGACGGCACCGCAACCATGTTCCTCGCTGACATGAACCAGGCCGGTGTCGAGATCGAGCGGCAGATGGATGCGCTCGATACGTGCTTCACGGGTGGGCATGCCGTGGTGCGCTTCGATGGCCTGCGCGTCCCCGAGCGCGACGTGCTCGGCAAGCTTGGCGAAGGATTCCGCTACGCGCAGCTGCGCCTGGCCCCGGCGCGCCTGACGCACTGCATGCGCTGGCTCGGGGCGGCCCGGCGCGCGCATGACATTGCGGTCAACTATGCGCGGCAGCGCCTTGCGTTTGGCCGGACCCTGGTGGAGCATGAGGGCGTGGGGTTCATGCTGGCCGACAACGAAATGGATATGCACACCGCGCGCCTGACCATCTGGCACTGCGCCTGGGTGCTGGACCAGGGCGAGAAGGGGCGCGACGAGTCCAGCCTGGCCAAGGTGTATTGCTCGGAGGCGTTGTGGCGGGTGGTGGATCGTTCCGTGCAGGTGCTTGGCGGCAGCGGGGTGACCGACGAAACCATTGTCGCGCGCATCTTCCGCGACATGCGCGCCTTCCGGATCTACGATGGTCCCTCGGAGGTGCATCGCTGGAGCATGGCCAAGCGGATTGCGCGGGGCTGAGCCGGTTTCAGCGCGCAGGGTCGAACAGTGATGCAGTGATGCAGTGATGTGTCTTCACCATAGGAGGTACGCTCGCCGTGGACAATTCCTTCCACCATTTTTCCGAGTTGTTTGCGCAACTCGGCCTGCCCGCCGACGATCGGGCAATCCGTGAATTCCTGGCCGCGCATTCTCCCCTGGCCCCCGATGTCGTGCTTGCGGACGCCCCGTTCTGGACGCCCGCGCAGGCCACGTTGCTGCGGGAGGAAATCCTGGAAGATGCTGACTGGGCGGAAGTGGTTGACCAGCTGAATGCGGCGCTGCGGGTGCCCGGTTAACGCCCCGGCGAAATTCGACTCTGCTCCGCTCCAAATAACGTACTTCTGCTCCTGTTCTGCATTGTTGCGGTGCGGCAACATCCCCTGGACGCGCGTCATTGTCGACGCCAGGGGAAACCGCCGCAGCCATGAAGTACCAGTTATTTGTATTGGCCGGATGTCCGGCCTGCACCGCGCTTGAACTGTGCATGCGAGACGCCGGTCTCGCCTATGACCGCATCGTGCTGGCGTCGCCACGCCACGCTGCCGATGTGCTGGTTCTGCTTTCCGAATCCGATCCGCGTTGTCCGGCCTTGAGCATGGGCGAGCAAAGCGCAAGCGGCCTCGCGGCTTGCCTTGTGCTTCTCGGCCGGGGGCATCCCGAAGGTGTCTCGCTTGCACTGCTGGCATTCACCGCCGCGGGCAAGGAACTAATGGATGGCGTGCTTAGCGGCCGTGTGCTGACGGCCAGGAATGAGCGGGCGTTCCTGCTCGCGCTCGGTGCGGTGCGTGCTGCCGTCCAGGCATGGGGCTGTGCGATGCCGGCGGCGCTGCGCCGCATCGGCCTGTTCGTGCCTTACCTGGACCTGAGAATCGCGGATGGCCTGTCTGGCGGGAAATTCAGGCTTGCCGGTGCATTCGGCGCTGACGAAAGCGCGCTGGCCGCCATGGCCAATCGCTTGCCAGCCGGGTTTGAAGACGCTTATTTGGACCGCCTTAGAAGGGGCCGGAGCTGGGTCTATTGGGAAGGGGGCGCCAGCATGCTTGGCGATCGGACCACGCGGTTTCAGAATATCCGCCACTGGCCCGCGGCCAGCCGCACGGCGGCCGCCGGCAGCCTGCTTATCTAGTCATTCTATCTAGTCATTCGCAAGCACGCCGCCTGACGGCGGCGCATGGCCGGCCCCCGCCGAGGGGGCGGCCACGCCATGGTGCCCTTGGCGGCCATGGTGCTAGTCGCGCAGACGCGCGCGTTCCGGCGACATATCCATCGGCATCATGTTGACGTTCGCGTTATGCATGACCCACAGCGAGCCTGCCACGATGATGGCGATCAGCAGCCCGGTGCACACGAAGATTGCCGTGTTCATGCGCTGGTCCGCGGACGTCCCGATATGCAGGAAGAACACCAGCTGCACCACCAGCTGCGCAACGCAAAGCACCACGATGGCGGCAAGGCCCATGCCCTTGGGCACGAACCCGCCCATCACCGCGCCGAACGACGCGAGGGTGAGCACCAGCGACAGCGCAAAGCCGATCGCATAGCCTTTCAGGCTGCCGTGCGCGGCGTGTGCCGCGGATCCTGTGTGGAGATGGGCGGTCTTCATACAAACTCTCGCAGATAGACAAAGGTGAACACGCAGATCCAGATCAGGTCCAGGAAGTGCCAGAACAGGCTGAGGCAGGCCAGGCGGCGCCGGGTCACGCCATCCAGGCCGAAGGACTTGACCTGGTGCATCATGACCAGGATCCACAGCAGGCCGCAACTCACGTGCAGGCCGTGGGTGCCCACCAGGGAGAAGTAGGCAGACAAGAACGCGCTGACGCCCGGCCCCGCGCCGGCATGCAGCAGCTCGGCAAATTCATACAGCTCCATGGCGATGAAGGCCGCGCCAAGCAGGAACGTGATGCCCAGCCATTGGATGACCTGGCGCTCCCGCCCGGGCTGCATGTTCAGCATGGCCACGCCGAAGGTGAAGCTGCTGATCAGCAGCAGCATGGTTTCGCCGAGCACGAACGGCAGCTCGAACAGCTCCCGGCCGCTCGGGCCGCCTGCCGTATTGCCGGCGAGCACCCCGAAGGTGGCGAACAGCACGGCGAAGATCAGGCAGTCGCTCATCAGGTAGATCCAGAACCCCAGCGTGGTCTTGGATCCGTCGTCGTGCGCGACGTGCTCGTGCGTGTTGTGAATGACTGTGTAGCTCATGGGTCAAGCCGCCTTGCGTAGCTGCGCATAGCGCGCGTTTTCGATGCGTTCGACTTCGGCCGCCGGGACGTAGTAGTCCACGTCGCGGTTGTAGGTCCGTGCGATGAAGGTGCCGATCACGCCCAGCAGGCCAAGGCCCGCGATTGCCCACATGTGCCAGACGAGCGCGAAGCAGAGCACCAGGCCGAACGCCGACACGATCACGCCCGCGCTGGTGTTCCTGGGCATATGGATGTCCTCGTAGTGGGCGGGCCGCACATAGGCGCGCCCCGCCTCCTTGTCATCCCAGTGCTGTTCCAGCGAGGTGATGTGCGGCACATGGGCGAAGTTGTAGAAAGGAGCCGGAGATGCGGTGGCCCACTCCAGGCTGCGGCCATCCCACGGGTCGCCGGTGAGGTCGGGATTTTGCTTGCGGTCGCGCACGCTCACGGCCAGCTGGATGAGCAGGGCGACGATGCCGGCGCCGATGATCACGGCGCCGCATAGCGCCACGATCAGGTAGGGCTGCCAGTCGGCGTGCGTGTAGTGGTTCATCCGGCGGGTCATGCCCTTGAAGCCGAGCACGTAGAGCGGCATGAAGGCCAGGTAGAAGCCCACCAGCCAGCACCAGAACGAGATCTTGCCCCAGCGCTCGTTCAGGGTGAAGCCGAACACCTTGGGGAACCAGAAGCTCATGGCGGCCAGGCAGCCGAAGATGACGCCGCCAATGATCACGTTGTGGAAGTGGGCGACCAGGAACAGGCTGTTATGCAGCAAGAAATCCGCGCCGGGCACGGCCAGCAGCACGCCCGTCATGCCGCCGATGGCAAAGGTCACCATGAAGCCGATCGTCCACAGCGTGGAAGAGTGGTAGCGGATGCGGCCGCGATACATCGTGAACAGCCAGTTGAACAGCTTCACGCCCGTCGGGATCGAGATGATGGTTGTCATGATCCCGAAGAAGGCATTGACGTTCGCGCCCGAACCCATCGTGAAGAAGTGGTGCAGCCAGACGAAGAACGACAGGATGCCGATGGACGAGGTGGCGTACACCATCGACTTGTAGCCGAACAGCGGCTTGCCGGAGAACGTGGAGATGATCTCCGAGAAGGCTCCGAAGCACGGCAGGATGAGGATGTAGACCTCCGGGTGTCCCCAGACCCAGATCAGGTTGACGTACATCATGGCGTTGCCGCCAAGCTCATTGGTAAAGAAGTGCATGCCCAGGTAACGGTCGGCGGTGAGCAGCGCGAGCGTGGCGGTCAGCACCGGGAACACGGCAACGATCAGGATGTTGGTGATCAGCGCGGTCCAGGTGAACACCGGCATCTTCATCAGCGTCAGGCCCGGGGCACGCATGCGCAGGATGGTGACGATGAAGTTGATCCCGGTAAGCGTGGTTCCCAGGCCCGATATCTGTAGTGACCATATGTAGTAGTCCACCCCCACCGTCGGGCTATATCCCAGCTCGGACAACGGTGGATAGGCGACCCAGCCCGTGGCGGCAAAGTCGCCGACGAACATCGACATCATCACCAGCACCGCGCCCGCTGCCGCCAGCCAGAAGCTGAGCGAGTTGACGAACGGATAGGCTACGTCGCGCGCGCCGATCTGCAGCGGCACGATGACGTTCATCAAGCCGAGGATGAACGGCGTCGCCACGAAGAAGATCATGATCACGCCGTGGGCGGTGAAGATCTGGTCGTAGTGGTGTGGAGGCAGGTAGCCGGCCGCATCGCCCACAGCGATCGCCTGCTGCGCGCGCATCATGATGGCGTCGGCAAAGCCGCGCAGCAGCATGACCAGCGCCATGATGATGTACATCACGCCGATGCGCTTGTGGTCGACCGAGCAGATCCACTCGGTCCACAGGTACTTCCATTTGCCGAAGTAGGTCACGGCGCCGAGCAGCGCGACGCCGCCCAGAATGACGGCGGCCAGCGTACCCATGATGATGGGCTCATGGTACGGAATCGCCTCGAGGTTCAGTTTGCCGAACATGGATCAGTGCTCCGTGGCCGCGGCGTGGTGGCGTTGTGTGTGTGGCATGCAGTGCATGTGTTTCGGATTCATTGGCTTCATCAGTTGACGGCCAGCGGGGGGCTTTGGGCTGTGCATACGTCGCCAGGCGCATCACCACGCGTATTACCGCGCATATTGGCGCGCATATCGCTATGCATGTACTTGTTGACGATGTTCTGGAACAGGCCGGGCGCAACGCCCGCGTAGACCGTCGCCGGCTCCTTGCTGCTCGGCAGCTCCAGCGTCTTGTAGGCCTTCTCGTCCAGCGTCAGCGGCGACTGCCTGGCCTGCCGTACCCACGCGTCGAACGCCTCGCGCGAGGTGGCCACGGTGTCGAAGTGCATGTCGGAGAAGCCGGGGCCGCTGTAGGCAGCGGACATGCCCGCGTAGGTGCCGGGCGTGTCGGCGATCAGGTGCAGCTTGGTCTGCATGCCGGCCATGGCATAGACCATGCTGCCGAGCTGCGGGATGAACAGGGAGTTCATCATCGATTCCGCGGTGATGCTGAAATTGATCGGCGTATCGACCGGGATCGGCAGCCGGTTGACCGAGGCGATGCCGTAGTCCGGGTAGATGAACAGCCATTTCCAGTTCAGCGCCACGGCTTCGACGCGGATGGGCTTGACGGTCGACTCCAGCGGCTTGTAGGGGTCCAGCGAATGCGTGGTGTTCCAGATCAGCACCGCCAGGCCGGCCACAATCACGCACGGGATGGTCCAGATGACCACCTCGATCCGCGTGGAGTGCGCCCACTTGGGCGCATACGTTGCCTTGGTGTTGGAGGCGCGATAGCGCCAGCCGAAATACAGCGTCAGGAAAATGACGGGCACGACGACCAGCAGCATGATGAACAGCGAGACCAGGATCAGCGTCTTTTCCTGGTGCCCGATGTCGCCCTTCGGGGATAGCAGCTCCAGCTGGCAGCCACTGAGAAGGAGCATCGCTGCTCCACCGAGGAATAGTCCCGCATGGCGGAGCCCTCCCTTGCAAGCTTTCAGCCAAGCGCTGGATTCTCGCCGGACAGCAGCGTCTGCCCCGGCATTTGAGTTACGCATAAGACACACCTTAGTTATGCATCACATAACCGGCGCGCGCGTCGGGACTGCCTGCCACGGCACGCTGGAAACCATCGCGAGAGAGGGGATTCCGCCGGACTGGCGGGAAACGCATACAAAGCGTTAAATGTATGGATTTGTGTGATGCTGCGGCGCATGATAATGTAAGACAAAGGCCATACATAAAGCAAAATGCATCAGAGTAAATCCATACAAGATGACGGCGCCGGTCCCGGCTGGGCCGCCGCCTTCGTGCGCGGCGAGGGCGCGCGCTACCAGCAGATCGTTGGCTTCATCGAGCGCGCGGTCGGGGACGGGCGCCTGAACCCCGGTGACCGCTTGCCGCCGCAGCGCGAGCTGGCCAGGCAGCTCGGGGTGGATCTCACCACGGTGACGCGTGCGTTCACTGAGGCCAAGCGGCGCAACCTGATCGAGGCGCGCGGGGCGCTGGGCACCTTCGTCGCCCCGCCAAAGGTCGAACTGGCGCAGATGGTCGACCTGAGCATGAACGTGCCGCCGCCGCCCGCCGGCGTGGATTTCCATGATTTGCTGCAACGCGGGATGTCGCAGGTGCTGCTGCGTTCCGATGCGCACCTGCTCATGACCTACCAGCTTGGTGGCGGCAGCAGGGCGGACCGGGCCGCCGGCGCCATGTGGCTCAAGCCGGTGCTGGAGTCGGTCAGCCCGCAGCAGCTGATTGCCTGCCCCGGCGCCCAGGCCGCGCTGGCGGCGCTGATCCTCACGCTCACGCAGCCCGGCGACGCCATCCTCGCGGAGCCGCTGACTTATCCCGGCCTGCGCGCGGCGGCCGAGCAGCTCGGGCGCCGCGTGGTGACGGTGGCCGCCGATGACGACGGCATGCGGCCCGATGCGATGGAGCAAGCGTTGCGCGAGCATGGCGCACGCGCGATCTACCTCAACCCGACCATCCAGAACCCGACCACGCGGACCATGCCCGCGCACCGGCGCCGCGATGTCGCGCTGGCCGCGCAGAAGTGCGGCGCCTGGATCATCGAGGACGATCCTTACTGGCTGCTAGGCAGCGACGCGCCGCCGCCCGTGGCCCACTTCGCGCCGGGCCAGGTCTACTACGTTGCCACGCTGTCGAAATGCCTGAGCCCGGGGCTGCGGACCGCCTATATCCGCCTGCCCGAAGCGCGCAGCCGGGCGGGCGTGCTGGCCGCGCTGCGCTCCTTCGCGCTGATGTCCACGCCGCTGTCGACAGCCCTGGCCACGCAGTGGATTCACGAAGGCTCCGCCGCGCAGCTGCTGGCCGGGATCCGCACGGAAGCCTTCGCGCGGCGCGAGCTTGCACGGCAGTTGCTCTTCAGTGCGGACCAGGCACCACCCAGCGGCATACACGTCTGGCACAGCTTGCCGAGCTACTGGACTTCGCTGGCGCTGACGCAGGCCGCGCGTGCGGAGGATCTGCGTGTTACCGCTTCCGATGCGTTCTATGCTGGCCCCACGCCGCCCAATGCGATCCGCATCTCGCTGGGAGGTGTCGAGACGCGTGCCCATCTTGCTGCTGCGTTGAAGAAGCTGGCCGAGTTGTTGGTGCGCAGGCCGCAGACGTCGCGGGAGATCGTGGTTTAGGGCGTGTTTTTTGGATCTCCGCCGATCTGCGTGGCGAAATGAGGGTCTCAAGACGATGCCAGACGGAAGCACCGTCGCCGCAAGATCGGAAAGGTTGGGGTGGACCGTTGACCACACTTCATGTAAGCTCTCCCGCCCTCTTCGCGCCGCCATACCGCGCCGCCATGCCCCAGATCATCGTTAGTCGTCTACACAAGACTTACCGCATCCACGAGCGCGACCCGGGCGTGCTCGGTGCGCTGCGTGCGTTGATTCGGCCGCGCTATCGCACGGTCGATGCGCTGGCGGGGGTGTCATTCGAATTGCAGCGCGGCGAACTGCTGGGCCTCATTGGCCCGAACGGCGCTGGCAAATCGACCACCATCAAGATCCTTGCCGGTATCCTGCGGCCCGACGGCGGCCGCRTCGAAATCGACGGGCGCGTCCCTTTCGCCGACCGCGAGCGGCACGTGGCACGCATCGGCGTGGTGTTCGGGCAGCGCACGCAACTTTGGTGGGATCTGCCGGTGGGCGACGGCTTCGCGCTGCTGCGCGACATTTATCGGGTCGACCCGGTGCGCTTTGCCCGCACGCGCGACGAACTGGTCGCGCTATTGCATCTCGAGCGCCTGCTTGACCAGCCGGTGCGCCAGTTGTCGCTGGGGCAGCGCATGCGGGCGGAGATAGCGGCGGCGTTGCTTCATGAACCCGACATTCTCTTCCTGGACGAGCCGACGATCGGGCTCGATGCGCCCACCAAGCTCGCGGTCCGCGACTTCGTGCGGCGCGCCAACCAAGAACGCGGCACCACCGTGCTACTGACCACGCACGACATGCATGACATCGAGGCGCTGGCCAAGCGTGTGATCGTGATCGGCCACGGCCGCGTGCTGGCCGACTGCGCGGTCGAGGCGTTGCGGTCCCAGGTGGTGGCTGCGCGCCGATTGGATGAGGGCCTGTCAGCGGACGCGGAAGACGAGGGTATGACCATCGAGGCCGTCATCGCGCGTTTCTACGCGATGCACGGCGCGGTCGAGGCCTAGTCCATGATGGCGCCGCGCGAACTCGTGCGTCCCTATCTCGCCGCGTTCAGATCCCGGTTCCTGCAGATGCTGCAGTACCGGGTGGCGGTATACGCGGGCTTCGTTACGCAGTGCTGGTGGGGGGGGAATCAAGATCATGGTACTGGTGGCGTTCTACCGCAGCGCGGCGGCGAGCGCGCCGCTGTCGCTCGCGCAGGCCATCACCTACACATGGTTGGCCCAAGGCCTGCTCGCGCTGCTGCCGTGGATGGGCGACCCCGAGGTGGCGCAGGCGGTGCGCACCGGTGCCGTGGCATACGACCGGCTGCGGCCGGTGAATGCCTATGCGCTGTGGTTTGCGCGCTCGGCCGGCTGGACGGCGGCGCGCGCGCTACCGCGCGTGGCGCTGATGCTGGCCTTTGCTGGCGTCGCGCTGCCAATTGCCGGGCTGGGTGAATGGGCCTGGCGGCCGCCTGCCGGACTGGCTGCGGGCCTGGGCTTCATCGCCTCGGTGCTGCTCGCGCTGCTGCTGTCCACATCGCTGGTGATGCTGCTCAACATCGCGGCGGCAGCGGCGCTCAACGAACGCGGCATCAATACGCTGGCGGGACCCGTCGTCATCGTGTTCTCCGGGAACCTGCTGCCTCTGGCACTACTGCCCGACACCTGGCAGACCGTGTTGCTGGTGCAACCGTTAGCGGGGGTGATGGATATTCCGGCGCGGATCTATTTCGGGCAGCTGGGCGGCGCGCAGATGCTCTGCGGGCTGGGCCTGCAATGCCTGTGGATCGTGCTGCTCGTGAGCGTTGGCCATGCGGCCATGGGCCGCACGATGCGCCGGCTCGACGTGCAAGGCGGCTGAGGCGCATGGGCTCTCTGGCATTGTTCGCCCGCCTCGTGATGGCTTCGCTGAGCGGCCAGGCACGCTATCCGGCCTCGGCGCTGATGCTTACGGTGGGGCAGTTCCTCGTCACCGGAGTCGAGGTGGTCGCGGTCTGGGCGCTGTTCCACCGCTTCGGCGACGTGCAGGGTTGGAGAATCGGCGAGGTGGCGCTGTTCTACGGGCTGGTGAACTGCATGTTCGCCATCGCCGATGCCCTGGGGCGCGGCTTCGACGTGCTGGGCACGGCGTTGTTGCGCACCGGCGAATTCGACCGATTGCTATTGCGGCCTCGTCCCTTGGCTCTGCAATTGATGGGGCACGACGTCCGCATCAGCCGTCTGGGGCGCTTGTTGCAAGGGCTGATGGTATTGGCTTTCGCAACGGTGCAGGTGGGCATCGCGTGGACACCGGGATCCATCGCCATCGCCCTGTTTGCGGTCGCAGGCGGCGTGGCGCTGTTTTTGGGCATCCTGGTACTGCAGGGCACGCTGTCTTTCTGGACCATCGAGAGCCTCGAAATCGCCAACGTCCTGACATACGGCGGCGTACAGGCGACGCAGTATCCGCTGGCTTTGTATGCGCAATGGTTCCGGTACGTGCTGACCTTTGCCGTGCCACTGGCCTGTGTCGCCTATTACCCTGCGCTGACCATATTGGGCAAGGCCGATCCACTCGGTGCGCCTGCCTGGACAGGGCTGGTGTCGCCGTTGGCGGGTTTCGTTTTTCTCCTGGCGGCCTTCGGCGCGTGGCGTGTCGGGTTGCGCCACTATGCCTCGACCGGCAGCTAGTGGATCGTAACGTTTAATAGGAAGTGTCACTATGCCCATGGAGGGCGTGATGAAACTGACCGGTAGCGAACGCGCGGAACTTGAGAAACAGGCCAGAGCAGGGACGGCTCGTGCCGATTCCTCGCGGCGGGCACGACGGATCTTGCTGCTGGCAGATGGTCTCACCTGGGCCGGGATTCGGGCGAAGCTCGACTGCAGTGACAGCTAGATTGATCGTTGGAGCAAGCGCTTTAACGCTGAGCGGTTGGCTGGCTTGTTCACTCGCCATGCCGGGCGTGAGCGCTATAAGGTGACCGACCGCGTCATTGCCCGCGGCGTCTTCACCTCCGTGACAGATCTCAAGCGAAAACTCGTGCGCTATATCCGCCACTACAACAAACAGCCGAAACCCGTGAAATGGAGATATTTCGATCCTTCTCGGTGAATTACTTCCAATTTAAACGTTACGGCCCACTAGTCAGCCCGACGAGTTGCCGCGCAAACGCGGCGCTCTCCTCGGGCGTCCTTCCACTCTCAAGGTGCTCGTACACCAAGAGCACGATTTTGGCGCGCCGTTCAGCCGGCACATGCTGCTGCGTGGCCGCAAGACTCCGCTCCACCTCGCTTAACGCCGAACCGAGTCGGCTGGCATCCATCGCTGCCGTCGCACGATTCGACGGCAGCCGCGCATCGTTTGCCAGCATCGGGCCGCTTCCCGTCAGCAACCAGTGCCCGTTCACGCCAGTTGCCTCGACGATCGCTGTCAGCCGCTTGGCTTTGGGGTCCGACTCGCCAGCGAGATAGTATTCCAGCGTCCTCCTCGGGATGGCCGCCCTGCGGGCAAGTTCATCGCCACTTCCAGCTATCTCTGCGCATTGCCGAAGCCGATCAACGAGCGACATGTCCTTACTTTTTCCTCAAGTTCTAAGATGAGGGGAGGGCGGTCGAACTGGTCGAGCGCCGGCTCAGCTCACTAGAAATAATCAAATAAATCAACGGTGTACAGCGACCGCTCCCTCACGCATGGAGAGGGGTGGATGCACATAGCCATATTTGGCTTGTTTTTATAGCCAAAATTGGCTAACATTGATTTCCATAGACACCCGGGACACTGCGACGGTCGACACCTTGTGTTGTGCCGGCAGCGCTGCCCCAATCGCAAAACGCGACGATTCGGCGTGCCAGCATCTCTACATCAATAGATGGCCCTTCTCAGGTCGTCTAGCTACCCGCAATCGCGCCGATGCCCAGCCCGAACAGGGCTACATCGCGCCGCATTCTGCACCGGATGCAAGCCGCGAAAGTCTATCAGACACGCAGATCCTCACGGGGAAGGCGCCCGTCCAACAATCGTCCGACGTGCTCGCGCGCATCGCCTCACATGCCGCGGACACGCTGCCACAGATGGAGTCGTTGATGTCAGAGTACGTAACCGAGACTGACCGCGCAGCCTTACGCGAAACCATCCACCAATCCTGCCATGACCTCCTGCGCGTCAGCGCGGGCCTGGAATCCCTCCTGCTCCTACTGGAGCTACAGGCTGACGAGCACGCCGCCAACAACGGTCTGCATGCCTTGCTGGCGCCGCTGAAGCAGCAGTTGGACCAAGCAGTGAACCGCGTGCAGGCGCTGTACTGAGCCACGCCTGTTCCCCGCACCTGCACCGCGGGCCGCAAGGCCGCAGGCGGTGGGGATACGCACGCCTATCAGCACAACAACTCACTGCTGCCTCGTGCGGGGACGATGGTCGCCAACGCTGCCCCTCGAAACTCTGATTTCCAGGGTCGTAGTCAGATCACAAAACAGGAGGTACCCATGACCGCCCGCCAACGTCGCCCGCGCACCGCTGCCGAAGCACGGGAAGCCGCCATGGAGGCCAGGCTGATCGCCGAGCCCTTGCTGCCGGACAACGAAGCGGATCCGCGCCGCGAGCCTACCCATCAAGGCTGCCACGAACTGCTGCGCATCAGCGCGCATCTGGAATCTGTCATCACGCTGCTGAACCTGCACGCGGGCGATAGCCGCCTGCATGCCTTGCTGACACCGCTAAAGCAGCAACTGGACCAGGCATTGAGCCGGTGCAGACGCTGTACCCGGGCCTGCGGGGTTCGTTCTCGATCAGCGCTTGCGTCGCCGCGCGCTGAGCCGTAACTGGCGGGGGCCTGCGCATTGGCGCCGTCCTCACGCCGCTCGATCTGCGCGCCGATACCGCGATTGATTGCGTCGGTTTGTATAGCCTGCTAGCTGCCGTTGCAGCAGCAGCTTCTCGCCAATGTGAATCGAATCGACGAAATGTTCTGAGCCGATGGCTTGGCGGCGTTCGCTCAGCCATTAACGTTGCGCACCTTTTCATGGTGGAGTAGTTGTGCGCGCTGGCCTCAGCGTCCGGGCGCGTCCTTGCTCCCGCCCGCATCTCTCTCATCCGCGGCAATCGCGCCCCACGCCCCGCGCCGTGGGGGTGCAGCAGCACATTCATGTCGGCGTTAGATGCACACACGCCCATCCCCATCTCACCTTTCGTGCGATGACCGTCGCTCAGTGAATGGCCCCGTTCAGATTCTGAATTCAATATTCTCGTATCTAACTCGTAAAGAAAAGTGACATCTCCCCCCAAGCGAAAACGGCCAAAGGCGCACAGCCGCGCCAGCAGCTAGGAGCGCTAGAAGACTGGCCCTGCGGCCCCAACTCAAGACCCTTTCACCAACTCAATAGCCCGCGCCAGCTTACCAACCGCAGGTGCAATCTCCGCATCCGCAACCCCACCATAGCCAAGCACCAACCCATTCTGCGCCTGCAGCGAATCAGCAAAATACGACGACAACGGTCGCGCCACGATCCCGTGCGCCAGCGCGAAACGCGACACCAACTGGTCATTGGCATGCCGGAGTATGACGCTCAGATGCAGCCCGGTATCGGTGCCCACGATCGCCACCTCGTCGCCGAGCTGGCGCTGCAGTTCGTCAATCAGCAACACCTGGCGCTCGCCGTAGATCTTGCGCATGCGCCGTACGTGCGCTGCGTAATGGCCATCGGAAATAAACTCCGCCAGCGCGGCTTGCACCGATAGCTGCCCGCCGCGATGCAACTCGGATTGCGCTACCGAGAAGGCGTCGACCAGTTCTGGTGGCACGATCAGGAAGGCGAGCCGCAAGCCGGGATAGAGCACCTTCGAGAAGCTGCCGACATAGATGGTGTTGCGGTGCGGGTCCAGCCCCTGCAGCGACGGCAAGGGTGCGCCCTGATAGCGGAACTCGCTGTCGTAGTCGTCTTCGATGATCCATGCGTTGTGGCGATGCGCCAGCTCTGTGAGCAGGCGGCGGCGCGCAAGGCTCATCACCACGCCGCTCGGGTATTGGTGAGAGGGGGTGACAAAGATCAGCCTTGGCGCGCTCTCTGGCGCAACCGGCGGCCGGATCCCGTGCTCGTCCACCGCAATGCCCTCCATCTGCAGGCCCGCCGAGCGAAAGACACTGCGCGCGCCCCAATAGCATGGGTCCTCGACCCAGACCAGTTCGCCCGGGTCCGCGAGCAGGCGGGCGCAGAGATCGATGGCCTGGTGGCTGCCCTGTGTCACGATGATCTGCTCCGGCGAACAATCCACGCCGCGGGCGAGCGACAGGTACTCTGTCAGCGCGCGCTTGAGCGGCGGATGGCCATGCCGGCTGCCATAGCCCAGTTGCTCCTGGCTGGCGGTCTTCCAGACCTTGGTGATCAGGCGCTGCCACACGCCGCGCGGGAACTGGCTGACATCCGGAATGCCGGGCACGAACGCACCCACTTGCAGGTCCGATGCGCCAACGCTGGCCAGCAGTTCGCGCGCGCGAAGGGAGAGCCTGGATTGATCGCCGGGAAGCGCGGGTTCGCCGGCCCGGCCGGGGTCGACGATGCGGGCGAGCAGGGCGGGGTCGGGGGCGGTGTCGCCAACGTAGGTGCCGCTGCCGCCGTGCGTGTGCGTGTAGCCCTCGTCGGTGAGCCGCTCGTAGGCATAGAGGACCGTGTTGCGGGCAATGCTCAGTTCACGGGCAAGTTCGCGGGTGGGTGGCAACCGTGTGCCCGGGGATAGCTGGCCGGCGAGGATGGCCTCGCGGATGTCGTCGAACAACTGCCTGTTCAGGGGAGCGCCGGATCGTTCGGGCTGGCTCCAATGACTGCGCGCGAGAAGCCAATCGGTCAGCGGCGTCTCTCTCAATTCTTGGCTCCATCTGAAAATTTGTACCGGCACTATACAGTGGAGCCAACGGGCTTGTAGAGTAGATCCCATCATGTCGCGGCATTACCACATAACCATTTCAACTAAGTAACAGACCGCCGGCGTCGCCCCAAAAAGTGTGAAAGACCAGCTATTGAGCGGGCACTTAATTCGCTATATAAATGCGATGGGGCAATGGCGAATATCCCCATATCGGTGCGTGCTGATGCACCAGTATGCTGTATTTATCGAGGCATTAAATGAAGCGTTTTGCAGTAGCAGGTATCCAGATGCCGGTGTCGGCATTCGAAGAGAACATCACGCAGATGAATCGCTACCTGGCCCATGTCAGGCACCGCTTTCCGTGGGTCGACATGGTGATGTTCTCCGAGCTGGCGGCGTTTGGCCCGAGCCCGGCCAAGGCCGAGGAAATGCCGGGCGCAGCCGAGGCCCGCCTGTGCGAGATGGCTGCCAAGTACGGCTTGTGGCTGATCCCCGGATCCTTGTTCGAGCGTCGCGGCGGCGCGATCTACAACACCGCGCCGGTGATCGACCCCGCCGGGAACGTGGTTGCCCGTTTCCGCAAGCTGTTTCCCTTCCGGCCCTATGAGCAAGGCATCGCCGCGGGCAGCGAGTTCGTGGTGTTCGATGTGCCGGAGGCGGGGCGCTTCGGCATCTCGATCTGCTATGACATGTGGTTCCCGGAGACGACCCGGACACTGGTTGCGATGGGCGCTGAAGTGATCCTGCACCCGACCATGACGGACACCATTGACCGCGACATCGAATTGTCGATCGTGCGGGCATCGGCGGCAACCAACCAGGTCTATTTTTTCGATATCAACGGTGTCGGGGACGGTGGCGTGGGCCGCTCCATCGTGGTGGATCCCGCTGGCTATGTGCTGCATGAAGCCGGCCCGGGCACCGCGGAGATCATCCCCGTGGAGATCGATTTCGAAAAGGTCCGGCGCGAGCGCGAGCGCGGCTTGCGCGGGCTTGGCCAGCCGCTCAAGAGCTTCCGCGACCGGGCGGTGGAGTTCCCGGTCTACCAGCGCAACAGCGGCGCGGATGCCTATCTCCACACGCTTGGCAAGCTGGTGAAGCCGGGTGTCCTGGAAGACGCACAGCCGGAAGTGACCGGGCCAGCGGGCGAGTAGCCGCCGGGGGAAAAGCCCCGGCAGGCCGCCACGTTATTCCGGCGCGGCAAAAAAAAAGAATTCAAATATCCAAGGGAAAGCGTGATGGCTGGCCCAATGGATAGCGCTTGCCTTCAAGGTTGCTATTGACCCGCTTGATAAACAGGTGCCGGTGAATATCGGGACGGAAATAAAACGGTCGTTCGATTAAACGGATTCGCAGTTGCAGATCCGCGCATTGAGATTATCTCGTTAGCAGAGGAATAACATGGCACGCAGCACGGCACGAAAAGCAAAGACCGGGCAAAACATTTCCCTAAACCGTTACCGCAGCGTTTGGGAAATGCGCGCGGATGGCTGGATGAATCTGACTGACGACCTGGGCCGCCTGGTCAATCTCGCGCGGGAGTGCAAGGAATTCATCGAGCGCCACGCCCGGGTAAAAGAGACGCTGGCCATGCTTGAGCCGATCGAGCGGTTCTGGGCGTTCCCGGGGCACAGATTGTTCGAGGAGCTGACCGCGTGGTTCGAGGCTGGCGACCTGGGCCGGCTGAACATCGCCGTGCACCGTATCAACCGCATGCTGGCCAGCGATACCTATCGCCATAAGAAGCTGTCGCTGGATGCGGAGTCGGAGGAGCCGTCCGAGATCGAGACGGAAGAGGAGATGCAGGCGCAAATAGCACGACCGTACTTTGAGGTCCTGATCGTCGACGACATGACGCGCGAGGATGAAGAGGCCTTGCGCCGGCGCGTTCAGCGCAAGCAGCGCGTGGATGATCCCTTCGTGTGGGACGTGGTGGTGGTGCCAAGCTTCGAGGATGCGCTGATCGCCACGCTCTTCAACTTCAACCTGCAGGCTTGCGTGATCCGGCATGGCTTTCCGTTCAAGTCCGAGTATGAGCTGGACCTGCTGCGCAAGTTCCTGGAAGGGCTGGACGAGGGCATCGAGGAGCAGCCGGAATCCGAGCGCGGCCCCTTGCTGGGGCAGAAGATTGCGGAGCTGCGGCCGGAACTGGACCTGTACCTGGTCACGGACGTGAAGGCCGAAGAGATCGCGTCGCGGCTGGGCGAGGTCTTCAACCGGATCTTTTTCCGGGAGGAGGACCACACCGAGCTGTACATGTCGATCATGAAAGGCGTGTCGGAGCGTTACAAGACGCCGTTTTTCACGGCGTTGAAGGAGTACTCGAAGCAGCCGACCGGGGTGTTCCACGCCTTGCCGCTGGCGCGGGGCAAGTCGATCATGAACTCCCACTGGATTCAGGACATGGCGCAGTTCTACGGCCTGAATCTGTTCATGGCCGAGACCTCCGCTACGTCGGGCGGGCTCGACTCGCTGCTGGACCCCATCGGCCCCATCAAGGTCGCGCAGGAGTATGCCGCGCGCGCATTTGGCGCGCGCCGCACCTTCTTCGCGACCAATGGCACTTCGACGGCCAACAAGATCGTGGTGCAGGCGCTGGTCAAGCCGGGCGATATCGTGATGGTGGACCGCAACTGCCACAAGTCCCACCACTACGGCATGGTGCTGGCGGGCGCCAAGGTGGCGTATCTCGACTCCTATCCACTGGACGATTTCTCGATGTACGGGGCGGTCCCTATCGCCCAGATGAAGCGCACGCTGCTGCGGTTCAAGCGGGCGGGCACGCTGCACAAGGTCAAGATGGTGCTGCTGACCAACTGCACGTTCGACGGCGTGGTCTACGACGTGAAGCGCGTCATGGAGGAGTGCCTGGCCATCAAGCCGGACCTGATCTTCCTGTGGGACGAGGCCTGGTTTGCCTTCGCCCGCTTTCATCCCACCTACCGCCAGCGCACCGGCATGGATTCGGCGTCGCGCCTGCGCCGCGAGCTCGATAGCGAGGACTATCGCCGGCGCTACGACGCATTCACCGCATCGTTCGGCGGGGCGGACTGGGATGACGAGGAGAAGCTTGTCGCCACCCGCTTGATGCCGGATCCCGACCGCGCGCGGGTGCGGGTCTACGCGACCCAGTCCACCCACAAAACCCTGACCTCGCTGCGCCAGGGCTCCATGATTCACGTGTGGGACCAGGACTTCAAGGACAAGGCGGAAGAGGCGTTCCACGAGGCGTACATGACGCACACCTCCACCTCGCCGAACTACCAGATCCTGGCCTCGCTCGATGTCGGCCGCCGCCAGGTGGAGCTGGAGGGCTACGAGCTGGTGCAGCGCCAGATGGAACTGGCCATGACACTGCGTGAGTGGATCCACACGCACCCGTTGCTCAAGAAGTACTTCCAGTTCCTCAACGTCTCCCGCGTGGTGCCGACCGCGTACCGGCCATCCGGCATCGAGGCGTACTACAGCCCGGAATCCGGCTGGGCCAATATGGAAGCCGCGTGGCGCGTCGATGAATTCGCGCTGGACCCGACCCGGCTGACCCTGTCGATTGGCACCTCCGGCATTGACGGTGACACGTTCAAGAACAAGTACCTGATGGACAAGTACGGCATCCAGATCAACAAGACGTCGCGCAACACCGTCTTGTTCATGACCAATATCGGTACCACGCGGTCGTCGGTGGCTTACCTGATCGAGGTGCTGATCAAGATTGCCAGGGAGCTGGAGGAGCGCACGGCGGACATGAGCGTGATCGAGCGCCGCCTGCACGAGAAGCGCGTTTCGTCGCTGACCAAGGAACTGCCGCCGCTGCCGGACTTCTCGCACTTCCATTTTGCGTTCCGCAGCGTGTGCAACAGCGGGCAGATCGAGACGCCGGACGGCGATATCCGCAAAGCCTTCTTCATGTCCTATGACGAGGAGAACTGCGAGTACCTGAACATGGCCGAGGTGGCCAAGGCCATCTCCAAGGGCCGTGAAGTGGTATCGGCCTTGTTCGTGATTCCCTACCCCCCGGGCTTCCCCATCCTGGTGCCGGGGCAGGTGATCAGCTCCGAGATTCTGGAGTTCATGCAGGCGCTGGATGTGCGGGAGATCCACGGTTACCGCCCGGAGTTGGGCTTCCGTGTGTTCAGCGACGGGGCGCTCCAGCAACTGGCGCTCCAGGCCGCCGGCGAGGCAGCTGCGGCGGTCGCGGCCGCGGCGAAGGCGTCGGTCTCGGCCGTTGTGGAAGTCTCGACGGCAACGGTCGATGAAGTGGCGGCGGCGGCCCTGGCGGAACGCCCCGCGGCAAAAAAGTAGCGAGGCGGGAGGCTGGGACAGGCGCCCGGCTTCTCGCAACAGAGCCCATGTCGACAAAAAAAGAATGCCGGACCTGGATGTCCAGGAACCGCGGGAAACCCGCGTCCAGCCGGCCCCGAGTTCATCAGGAGAAAGCCGCGATGCAAAAAGTCCGTAATGTCTCAGATCTGCGCGTGATGTTCCACAGGAACGAGAAGCCCATCTACTTCATCAGCGCCACTAACTTCAATCTCCTGGGCATCGATCAGTGGGTCAACCGTTTCAAGTACATCAACTACATCGATTGCTTCGACGGCCGCCATCCCAATGTCTTCGTGCCGCAGGCGCTGCCGCACGAGGAGTTCACCTCGATCGAGGACATCAACAACTACCTGCTGCAGCATAAGGACGCGGTGGAAATGATCGAGCAGCGGGGGGGACGGCCTGCCGCGACCTTCCTGATGTTCGATGAGAAAACCGAAGAGCTGGCCGACGAGCTGGGGCTTGACGTGTGGTTCCCGCCGGCCGCGCTGCGCAGCCGTTGCGACAACAAGATGGAGACTGTGCGCATCGGCAACAAAGCTGGCGTGCACTCGGTGCCCAACGCACTGGAGAAGGTGGACAGCTACGAGCATCTGATGCAGATCGCGGAGCACCACGGTCTGGGCAATGACCTGGTGGTGCAGAGCGCGTTCGGCGACTCCGGCCACACCACCTTCTTTATCGCAAGCGTTGACGATTTCAACAAGCACAAGGATGAGATCGTCAACGACCCCGAAGTCAAGATCATGAAGCGCATCAACTGCCGCGGCGCGACCCTGGAGGCCTGCGCCACGCAGTCAGGCACGCTGGTCGGGCCGCTGCTGACCGAGGTGGTGGGCGCGCGTGAACTGACCCCCTACAAGGGCGGCTGGTGCGGCAACGAGATCTTCCCCGGGGCGTTCTCGGAAGACGTCAGGATGAAGGCGCGCGACATGGCCTTCCGTTTCGGCAACCAGTTGCTGGAGGAGGGCTATCGCGGCTACTTTGACCTGGACTTCCTGATCGACGTCGATAGCGGCGAGGTGTATCTCGGTGAGCTGAATCCCCGCATCTGCGGCGCCAGCCCAATGACCAATCATGCTGCCTTCGCCTATGCGGACGCGCCGTTGTTCCTGTTCCACCTGCTGGAATTCTCGGGTGTGCCATTCGACCTCAATGTGCGCGAGCTCAATGAGCGCTGGGCCGAGAAGTCGTTCATCGACGGCTGGTCCCAGCTGGTCATCAAGTACACCGAGGACAACGTGGATATCGTGACCCATGCGCCGCCCTCGGGCATCTATCGCATGGCATCCGACGGCTCCGTGTCCTACCACCGTTTCGACTCCAACCGTCGCGAGATCGAGAGCGAGCAAGAAGCCTTCTTCCTGCGTATCACCGGGCCCGGCGACTATCGCTACGAAGGCGCGGATCTGGGCATCCTGATCACGCGGGGCCGTTCGATGAACGACGAGTTCAAGCTCAACGAGCGCGCGCACCAATGGATCCGGGGCATCAAGCAGTATTACGTGGCCAAGCCCCTGGTTGCCGCACAGGCCGAGCTGGCGCCGCAGCCGGGCGCGTTCAAGATCCTGTAGGCCGAAGGTCCAACCACGAGAGGCCAGGAATTCATGCGTTGTACATTCGAAGCGATCAGTGAAGACTTGCCCGGCCAGCGATGGCAGAACATCTTCCGGCAGTTCTGGCCCGGGTACCGGCAATGGTATCTGCGCGACGGCGATCGCGCGCGGCCCGGCTTCCTGATGTGCCGCAAGGCCTTGCGGCACCACATGCCGGAGCTGGTCCCGACCTGGGAGCGGCTGGTCGAGCTGTCCGGCGGCGGCGACCTGGAAGCGCGCTTCCTGTCGATGTGGGGGCCGCCGCCCTACATTGCCGGCTGCTCGCAGGCGGTGTGGCTGCCGGTGGACGGGCAGCAGGCCGCCGGTGCCACGCCCGCGCTGTTGCGCAACTACGATTTCGCCCCGGCTTTGCTCGAGGGCGTATGGCTGGCGTCCAGATGGCATGGCAAGCGGGTGGTGGCGGTCAACGACTGCCTGTGGGGCGCGCTCGACGGCATCAACGAGAGCGGCCTGGCCGCGTCGCTGTCGTTTGGGGGCCGCAAGGCGGTGGGTAATGGATTCGGCATTCCACTGGTCTTGCGCTACGTGCTGGAGTTCGCGGAGAACGTCGACCAGGCCGTGGAAATGCTCGCGCGCATCCCGGTGCATATGAGCTACACGGTGAGCCTGCTTGACCGCCGCGCACAGTGGGCAACGGTGTTTGTCACGCCGGACCGGCCGCTGGAGGTGGTGCGCAAGCAGGCGGTGAGCAACCTGCAGCATGGCGTCGAGTGGACGGCGCACGCCAATGCGACCCTGGCCGAGGCCAGGGAGCAGACGCTGGCTGTTGCGGTGCGGCAGGCCGAGGATGCCAAGGCTGTCCTGCGCGCGCTGCTGCGCCCGCCGCTGTTTCAAACTGCCTACGGGCGTGGCCACGGCACGTTGTACAGCGCCGTCTATCACCCCTATGACGGTTCCGTCGAAATGGTCTGGCCAGATGCCGTCTGGCGGCAGTCCTGCAGCCATTTCCTGCCCGGCGCCCGGATGATCGAGTTCGACGTGGAAAGCACCGCGCTGCCGCATGCGGTGGCGCCGGCGCGCCGGTGGATGCTCGACGATGTTGGCAGTTTTCAGTGAGTTTCCTAGTCTCATAGTCATGGGGAAAGGCATGCATGGCGAATCCGGGCTGCCTTTGGCCGCAGGCTAACCATCGAATACGCACAAACGCAAGCAGGACGCGGCCCGGTCCGGACCGCAGCGGCCCAATTCGCCAGAACATATCCGGGGGTGGCGGCTTCGGAAAAGCAGGCTCGCAAGAATCCAAGGAGCAGTCATGAAAAAAAAGCGCCCAATCACCACCTACATCGTCATCGCGATGATTCTCGGCGTCATCGTCGGCTATAGCTGTAACAAGGCCTTCCCGGATCCCGGTACCGCCAAGGAGATCGCCGGCTATATATCGATCTTCACCGATGTCTTCCTGCGCCTGATCAAGATGATCATCGCACCGCTGGTGTTCTCCACGCTGGTGGTTGGCATCGCGCACATGGGCGATGCGAGCACCGTTGGCCGCGTCGGCGTGAAGGCGCTCGGCTGGTTTATCGTGGCTTCGTTTCTCTCGCTCACGCTAGGCCTGATACTGGCCACCCTGCTGCAGCCCGGCCACAACATCGGCCTGCCGTTGCCGGACGTGGGGGCGGYCACCAACCTGAAGACCAACGCCTTCACGCTGAAGGATTTCATTACGCACCTGGTGCCGAGGTCCGTGGCGGAGGCCATGGCCACCAATGAAATCCTGCAGATCGTGGTGTTCTCGATCTTCTTCGGTACCGCGCTGTCGACGCTGGGGGAGACGGGCAAGCGGCTGGCCGGCGTCATCGACGACCTGGCGCAGACCATGCTCAAGATCACCGGCGCCGTGATGTGGATGGCGCCGCTGGCGGTGTTCGCGGCCATTGCTTCCACCGTGACCACGCAAGGGCTGGGCATTCTCATCACCTTCGCGAAGTTCATGGGCAGCTTCTATCTTGGCCTGCTGGTGCTGTGGGGCCTGCTGGTGGCGGCCGGGTTCTTCTTCCTGGGCAAGCGGGTGTTCACGCTGATCCGGCTGATTCGCGAGCCCTTCCTGCTGTCCTTTTCCACGGCCAGCTCGGAGGCCGCCTATCCGAAGATGCTCACCGCGCTGGACCGGTTCGGCGTCAGCCGCAAGATCTCCAGCTTTGTGCTGCCGATGGGCTACTCCTTCAACCTCGACGGCACCATGATGTATTGCACGTTCGCCGTGCTGTTCATCGCGCAGGCCTACGACATTCACCTGCCGATCGGTACCCAGATCACCATGCTGCTGTTGCTCATGCTGACGTCAAAAGGCATGGCCGGGGTGCCGCGCGCATCGCTGGTGGTGATTGCCGCCACGCTGAACCAGTTCGGCATTCCGGAAGCTGGCTTGCTGCTGATCATGGGGGTCGACCAGTTCCTGGACATGGGCCGCTCGGCCACCAATGCGGTCGGCAACTCGATTGCCGCTGCCGTGGTGGCGAAGTGGGAGGGCCAGCTGGCGAGCGAGTCGGATCTGGACGGCGAGGGCGACAGCACGGCATCGGATGCGCGCGCCCCACTCGGCAAGCCAGGCCCGGTCCAGGCCTGACCGGCCAGCGCGCGCGAGGGCGCCTCGCAGGCGGCCTCGCGCGCGGTGTGCCGGGCATTGTGCGAACGATCACTGCAGGAGTGCAAATCAAATGCGTTCAAATGGAGCACGCGTGGGTGGCGGGCGCGGCAGCCGCGGCGACCGGCAAATCGTGATGTGGGCGGCCGTTGCGCTGTGCGCGGCATTGGCCGCCGGCGCGGCGTTGGCGCAACAGGCGGGGGAACTGGCCGGCACGCTGAAGAAGGCGAAGGAGAGCGGCACCCTGACCATCGGCTATCGCGAGTCGTCCTTGCCATTCTCGTACCTGGACAGGCTCGGCAAGCCGGTCGGCTACTCCATCGATGTCTGCCGCGCGATAGTGGATACGGCGGCGGCGGAGGTGGGCCGCGAGGTCAGCATTCAGTGGGTGCCGGTCACCTCGGACAATCGCTTCGATGCGGTCACGTCCGGCAAGGTCGACCTGGAATGCGGCTCGACCACCAGGAACGTCGAGCGCCTGAAGCGCGTGTCGTTCTCACCGGTGATCTTCGTGGCCGGGACCAAGCTGATGGTGCCGAAGGGATCGCCGATCAAGTCGTTCAAGGACCTGAAGGGGAAGACCGTGGTCGCGACCGGCGGCACCACGAACGTGGAGGCGCTTGAGCGGCTCTCGGCGCGCTTCGGCCTGCAGCTGAACGTCATCACGGCGCGGGACCATGCCGATGCGTTCCAGGTTTTGCAGCACGGTGGCGCGGACGCCTATGCGGGCGACGATGTGCTGTTGTATGGATTTTTGCGCAGCAGCAGCGCCGGCGGCAGGTTCCAGATCGTCGGCGATTTCCTCTCCTACGATCCCTACGGGATCATGTTCCGCAAGGGCGATCCGCAGTTCGCCGCCGTGGTGGACAAGGCGGTGCGCGAGATGGCCGTGTCCGGGGAACTGGATCGCACGTACAAGCAATGGTTCATGAACAAGCTGCCCACCGGCGAGCGGCTCGGGTTGCCCATGAGCGCGCAGCTCGATGAGCTGATACGGGCCATCCCGGACCAGTCGGATTAAGCCGCTCGCGCATCCAGAGTTTCATGCCATCGCTGGGGAGCGCCGCTCAAGGGCGCGCTCCTCGGCCCTTGGAATGGCGAGCCGGACTGTTCAGCGATAGCTGGCGATGAACGCGCGCAGCTGCGGATAGATCTCTTCGCGCCAGCGCCGGCCGGAGAAAATGCCGTAGTGCCCGCAGCCCTGCGCCGTCACATGCTGCTTGCGCGCGCCGGGAATGCCCGCGCAAAGATCGTGCGCCGCGGCGGTCTGGCCCGCTCCCGTGATGTCGTCCAGTTCGCCCTCGATGGTGAGCAGCGCCGCGCCGGTGATGTCCTGCGGCCGTACCGGCTTGCCGTCGATCTCCCAGGTGCCGCTGGCCAGCCGGAATTCCTGGAACACATCGCGGATCGTATCCAGGTAATACTCGGCGGCCATGTCGAGCACGGCGTTGTACTCGTCATAGAAGCGCACGTGGGCCTCGGCGTCGTCCAGGTCGCCATCGACCAGGTTCTGGTAGTAGTCGTAATGCGAGGAGAGGTGGCGATCCGGGTTGGTGGCCACAAAGCCGGCGTGCTGCAGGAAGCCCGGGTAGACCTTGCGGCCGTGTCCCGGGTAGTTGGCCGGCACGGCATGAATCACGTTGTTCTCGAACCACTCGAAGGACTTGTCGGTGGCCAGCGCGTTCACGGCAGTGGGGCTGCGGCGCGCATCGATCGGGCCGCCCATCATGGTCATGGTCCGCGGCGTGGCCTCGCCGGCGGAAGCCAGCAGCGAGATGGCGGCAAGCACAGGCACGGCCGGCTGGCACACGGAGACGACATGGAGGTTTTCCGCGCCGATGTGGCGGATGAAGTCCTGAATGTAGTGTACGTAGTCGGTCAGGTGGAACGGGCCGTCCTCCGCCGGCACCATGCGGGCATCGATCCAGTCGGTCACGTAGACCTTGTGATGCTGCAGCAGGGTTCGCACCGTATCGCGCAGCAGGGTTGCGTGATGGCCTGACAGCGGGGCGCACACCAGCACCACCGGCTCGTCCTTCAGCCACTGGATGACCTGCGGATCGTCGGCATAGCGCTTGAAGCGCAGCAACTTGCAGAAGGGCTTCTCCACGATGGTCTGCTCGACGATGGGAACGTCCCGCCCGTGGCATTGCACCGACTTGATGTCGAAGGGCGGCTTCTTGTAATCCTTGCCGAGGCGGTAGAGCAGTTCGTAGCCGGCGGCCATCCGGTTCGCGCCCGGCATCATGGACAGCGGGCTGAGCGGATTGGTAAAGGTGCGCGACGTGGCTTGCGCCAGAGCGGTGAGCGGCAACAGCAAGGCGCTCTTGAGTTCGTGGAATTGGTAAAGCATGGGAAATACCTGTCAGTCTTGAAAATAGGGGGCGTCCCCCGCGCTACCGGGGGGCGATGGTGGATCAGGTGGATCAGTTGGGCCAGTTGGCTCAGTTGGATTACGCCTGGGTCACTCCTCGGCCTGCACCTTGTCATAGGCGATTTGCAGACGGCGCAGCTTGGAGTACAGCGTTTGCTTGGGGATGGAAAGTGCCCTGGCGGTAGCCGCCACGTCGCAGTTGTTCCGCTTGAGTTCCTCCATGACAACCACCCGTTCAAACTGTTCGAGCTGGTCGGGCAGGCTGTTGCCGTGCTCGGCATGGCCGCCATGCAGCTCGAAATCATCGGACAGCAGCCCGAGCACGAAACGGTCGGCCACATTGCGCAGCTCCCGCACGTTGCCAGGCCATGAATGGGACAGCAGCAGCTCGAACTGCGCGTTCCCGAGCACCGGCGCCGGCCGGTTGAAGCGGGTAGCGGCCTGCAGGATGAGATGCTCGAACAGCAGCGGGATATCTTCGCGCCGCTCGCGCAGTGGTGGCAGGTCGATAAAGGCCACGCCAATGCGGTAGTACAGGTCGGCACGGAACTTCTTTTGCTCGCTGAGGAGTTTCAGGTCTTCCTTGCTGGCAGCAATGACCCGGCAATCCACCGCGATGGGCTCGTTGGACCCCACCCGTTCGATGGAGCGCTCCTGCAGCGCGCGCAGGAACTTGACCTGCACCGACATCGGCATGCTTTCGATCTCGTCGAGGAACAGGGTGCCGCCCTGCGCATGCTCGAACTTGCCGCAACGCCGCCGCGTGGCGCCCGTGAAGGAACCCACCTCATGCCCGAACAGCTCGCTCTCGGCCAGGGCTTCGGGCAGGCCACCGCAGTTCAGCGGCACGAAGTTGCCGGTGCGGCGCGCGCTATGGTCATGCAGGCAGCGCGCCACCAGGTCCTTGCCCGTGCCGGTCTCGCCATAGATCACCACGTCCGCCGGCGCATCGGCCAGCGCGCGCACGGCGCGGCGCACCCGCTCCATCTGCGCGGAGCGTCCGATCAGGCAGGCCTGGATCCCGTGCCAGCTTTCCAGCTGCTCGCGCAGGCCCAGTACTTCCAGGCTGAGCTTGCGCCGGTCGGCGGCGCGCCTGACCACGGAGACCAGACGCTCGGAGGAGCACGGTTTCTCGATAAAGTCGTACGCGCCCTCGCGCATGGCTTGCACCGCCATGGAGATGTCGCCGTGCCCAGTCATCAGGATCACGGGCAGGTCGGGGTCGATGTGCCGGATCTCGTTGAGCCAGGCCACGCCGTTCATGCCCGGCAGCTTCACATCGCAGACCACCACTACCGGCTCGCCGATGCCGATGCTGCTGCGCGCCTGCTCCACCGAGGCAAAGCCGTTCACGGCGAAGCCCGCCAGCTCGAGGGCCTGCGAGCTGCCGACCAGCACATCCTCCTCGTCCTCGACAAAAACCACGCGGATGGGATGGGTGTCAGTCATTGGTTTGTCTCTCATGCGACGGCGCCAGCGGCAGCTCGACCACGAACTCGGCACCGGCAGGCGCAAGGTTGCGGGCGTACAGGCGCCCGCCGAATTCGCGCACGATGTGCGCCGAGATCATCAGGCCAAGGCCCAGGCCCTTGCCCGCCGGCTTGGTGGTAATGAATGGGTCGAACAGGCGCGGCAGCACGTCGGGATGGATGCCGGGGCCGGTGTCGCGGATGGTGATGATGCAGAGTTGGTCCTGCCGGGCCGCATGGATCTCCAGATCCCGCACCGGCGCGCCCGACAAGGCATCGGCGGCATTGCCCAGCAGGTTGACCAGCACCTGCTCGACGCGGATCTCGTCGGCCAGGACGCTGATGTCGTCGGGGTCGATCACCACGCTGACCGTGATATCGCGCTCCCGCATCCGGGTGCTGACAAGGAGCAGTGCGTCCTGCACCGCCTGGCGTACCAGGACCGGCTGCACCGCATCCTGGGATTTGAAGGCAAAGACCTTGAGCTGCTGCGTCAGCCGGCCGAGGCGATCGATCAGCTTGGCGATGCGCTGGAGGTTGCCCGCCACATCCTTGAGCCTGCCTTTTTCCAGCAGCACCTCGGCGTTGTCCGACAGCGTGCGCATGGCCGCCAGCGGCTGGTTGAGTTCATGCACCACGCCGGCGGACATCTGCCCGAGCGCGGCCAGCTTGCCGGCGTGGACCAGGTCGCTTTGCAGCGCGCGCAGCTCGGCCGTGCGCTCCAGCACCTTGGCCTCCAGGCCATCGTGCGCGGCGCGCAGCGCGCGTTGCGCGGCGGCTTGTTGTTGCGCGGCGCGCAGGCGTAGCGCAATTACCAGCGCCAGCAACAGGATCACCATGCAGGCCAGCAGGGCGCCGATGGCGGCGTTGCGGGCCAGGTTGCGCGCCGGCAGTTCGTCATCCAGCAGCATGATGCGCCAGAGGCCGTGGTTGACCGTGCGCTCCGAGGCCAGGTAATCCACGCCATCCAGGCGCACGCGCGTGGTGTGCGCATCCAGCCTGGCGCGTACCTGCCAGTCCAGCGGCATCAGGTCGGACTTGCCGTAGGTGCGCGCCAGGCCGGCCTCGGCCAGCATCGCCTGCGTCAGCGGCGCCAGCGGGCGCAGCCGCCACGGCGCAAGCGACGCGAGGATGACCACATCGCGGGCATCGACCACCATCACCTTGCCCGGGATCTGGACCCAGTTGCGTTCCACCGCGTCGAGGTTGACCTTGACCGTGGCCACGCCGCGCTGCGCGCCGCCTTGCTGCAGCGCGTAGGCGAGGTAATAGCCGGGCCGGCCGGAGGTAAACCCTACGCCGTAGAAGCGGCCCCGGCCGTGCTCGAGCGCATCGCGCATATACGGCCGGAACGAGAGATCCGCGCCCACCGGGGTGCCCGGCTGGTCCCAGTCGGCCGCCGCCAGGGTCAGGCCGGAGCGCTGGGTGACGTACAGGTTGTCCGCGCCGGCGGTTGCGGTGATGCCGTGCAGGTAACGGCTGACCTGCTGCTTGAGCGCCACGTCATCGGGCCGGCTGAGCAACGCGAAGACATCCGTGGTGGATTCGAGCAACGATGGCAGGTAGTCGAACCGGGACAGCTCGCCGTCAAGCCGCGCGGACACGACATCAAGGCGATGCTGGGCGGCAACCCGCAGCTGATCGAGCCCGGCACGCAACGCCATGGCATAGGCCAGCCACGTGGCCAGCGCGATCGCTACCAATGCCATACCGCACCAGATCCCCATGCGCATACGGCCGAGATTCATGTCGCGAGCCCTTTCTCCGCGGTCCTCAAGGATGCAGGACTTGTCGTCCGGATACCAGTGATAGAAGCGAGACCTGTGCTCGTCCAGGCACAGGTCAGGTGAATGCAGTGTACTCCCGGAGCACGGTTGCGCGAAGCCCGCGCAGCCGTCGGCGGGGCCTTGCGTTGTGTCGCGCCGCAGCATGTTCCAAGGCCAGCTAGGCATAGCGGAGTTCGCCGGTCTTGCCACGGAATACCCGGTACGAGAACACCGTGTAGCCGGCAATGGCCGGCACCGAGATGCACACGCCCACCAGGATCACCTTCAAGGCCTCCGGGCTGCTGGCGGCCTGCCAGATCGTCAGGCGGTGGATCACGACAAACGGAAAGATGCTGTAGGCCAGCCCGAGGAAGCTGAGCACAAAGACCCCGATCAGCAGCACGAAGGGCAGCCAGCTCACTGGCCCGCGCACCACGCGGGTGTTCAGCAGCATGCGCACGGCCACGAGCGCGACGCCGGTCACCAGCGGGATGGAGACCAGGGCGACAATCTGCGGCAGCACGAACCAGCGCTCGCGCATCGCCGGGCTGATCCAAGGCGTGGCAATCGAGATCAATGCCAGCCCGCACACCATCGGCGCCCACGCGATCCTGGCCCAGCGCACGGCGCGCTGCTGGAGTTCGCCCTCGGTCTTCATGACGAGCCAGCAAGCGCCGAGCAGCACGTAGGCCATCGGCAACGCCACGGCGATGGCCGCAGCGAACAGGGGATAGTTCCAACCGGTACCGAAGCCACTGATGTAACGTCCCAGCATCCAGCCTTGCGAGACCGACGCGATCGTCGAGCCGGCGAAGAAGAGGCGGTCCCACATCGGCTTGTGCGCGCTCTTAACCTTCACCCGGAAGTCGAACGCCACGCCGCGCAGGATCAGCCCTACCAGCATCAGCGTGACAGGCAGGTAGAGCTCGGTCAATATCAATCCATGCGCCTTAGGGAAAGCCACGAGGAGGATGCCGATGCCGAGCACCAGCCAGGTTTCGTTGGCATCCCAGAACGGACCGATCGACGCCACCATGACGTCTTTCTCGGCCGGGGTCGCCCGGTGCATCAGCATGCCGACGCCCAGGTCATAGCCATCGCTGATCACGTAGATCAGCATGGCCACGCCCATCAGCGCCATGAAGATCACGGGCAGGGCGTCGTCAAAACGCATCCAGGTCATGGTTGGCTCCCGGCAGGCAAGGGGCGCGCGGCGATCGTGCCGGACGCCGGTGTGGGTTGTCCGGCGTAATCGGCCCCGAGCGGGGCTTCCGGTTTCTCCGCCAGGTACTTGAGCACGCTGACATAGGCGACGATCAGCGCGAGGTATACCGTCGCAAACAGCGCCAGCGTCAGGGCGATATGGGGCGCCGGCACGTTGGAGGCAACGTCGGCGGTGCGTACCAGGCCGTAGACGATAAAGGGCTGGCGTCCGATCTCGGTGACGTACCAGCCGGCCACCGTGGCAATCCAGCCGGAGAAGGTCATGCCCGCGAATCCCCACAGCAGCGCGCGCGGCAGCCGCTGCGGCTGCCAGCCGGCGCGGCGGTACCACCACCAGCCCAGCCAGCTGGCCGCCAGCATCAGCACACCCATGCCCACCATCACGCGAAACGCGAAGAACAGCGGGAGGACGGGCGGATGCGCGTCGCCGAACGTGTTCAGCCCGCGGATCTCGCCGTCAGCGCGGTGCGTCAGGATCAGGCTGGCGAGATGCGGGATGCCGATCGCCGCGCGGTTGGTGCGAGCGCTGGCATCGGGAATGGCGAAGAGCAGCAAGGGCGCGCCGCGCTCGGTCTCCCACACGCCCTCCATGGCCGCGATCTTCTGGGGCTGGTGCTCAAGCGTGTTGAGCCCGTGCATGTCGCCGACCACGATCTGCAGGGGGATCGCGATAGCGGCGAGGGTCAGCCCGACCCGCAGCACCTTGGGCGCGGACAGCTGCCCGGTGCCCTTGAGCAACTGCCACGCGCTCAGCCCCGCGAGCAGGAAGGCGCAGGTCAGCGCCGAGGCCAGCAGCATGTGGCAGAAGCGGTAGGGGAAGGAGGGGTTGAAGATGATGGCGAGCCAGCTCTGCACATGGAACTCGCCACGGATGATCTCGTAGCCCTGTGGCGTCTGCATCCAGGAGTTCAGCGCCAGGATCCAGAAGGCGCTGAGCGTGGTGCCGAAGGCGACGAAGAAGGTCGACATCAGGTGTATCCGCTCGCCCACCTTGCCGTGGCCGAACAGCATCACGCCAAGAAAGCCGGCTTCGAGAAAGAACGCGGTCAGCACTTCATAGGCGAGCAGGGGCCCGGCAATATTGCCGACCGTTTCCATGAAGCCCGGCCAGTTGGTGCCGAACTGGAAGCTCATGGTGATGCCGCTGACCACGCCAAGCGCGAACGTCAGCGCGAACACCTTGGTCCAGAACCGGTAAGCATTCAGCCAGGCATGGCGCAGCGGTGGCGTGTCCGCCTTCAGATAGCGCCAGCGGAAGAACAGCAGCAACCATCCCAGGGCAATGCTGATGGTCGGGAACAAGATATGGAAGGTGATGTTGGCAGCAAACTGCATGCGCGCCAGCAGGATGGGATCCATCTGTCCGGGCTCCTCCGTGGGTTGTGGACGGGACGCCGCGCGTGCGGCGTCCCGGTTGCTGCATGGTGGCGCGGCTAGCGCGAGGTCAGCGCTTGCCTTCGCCGTTCAGGCCGTTCGACATGCCGATCAGCACGCCGCTGACCAGCGTGGCGTAGTGCTCGAGCCAGGCTTCGGTGCTGCTTTGCGCAAAGGCCCGTCCCTCGCGCGCGAGCTCGCGCGCCTGGGTGGTCAGTTGCTCGACCACTGCCGTGGCGCTGGCGCCGGTCGCCGTGCCTTTGAGCTTCATGCCCTCCAGCACCGACGACCACGGCCCCTGCACCGACTGCGGCAACTCGCCGATGGATTTGGCCACCGTGCTGAACAGCGCGTCCTCCATCTTCTCGATGTCGGCCACGGCCTTCTTGAGGTGGGTCTCGCGCAATTGCGCGCCCTGGTCGACGATCTGCTGCAACGCCCGGCGATTGGCTTCCACCGCCTGCACCAGCGCGGCGTCCAAGCCCTGCGCGACCTGGGACAACATCGGCTCCAGCCCCGGCCCGGCGAGCCCGCTGCTGGCCGCCCCGGCGGAGGCCGCCTGGGTGACCATCTTCAGCGTGTCCTTGATGCTCTTCAGGGTCAGCTCCCGGCCTTGCAACGCCTTGAGGGTCGCCTGCTGGACAGCCTGTTGCAGGGATTCGCCTTGCTTTTGCGACGATTGCGCGAACTGCTTGATCAGCGCGTCGTGATCGATGCCCATGGATTTCATATGGTCTCCGGTTGCTGCCTTGCCTTGTTGTTGTCTTGCCAGATGGCCGTCATCGCTGCGCCCGCGTCACTGCATGTGCTGGCCGCCGTTGATGGCAATGTTGGCGCCGGTCAGGAAGGCGGCTTCTTCCGAGGCCAGGTAGATGATCAGGCCCGCCACTTCCTCCGGCTTGCCCAGGCGGCCTACCGGGATCTGCGGGAGAATCTTGGTATTCAGGATCTCCTCGGGAATGGCGGTGACCATCTTGGTCCCGATGTAGCCGGGCGAGATGGTGTTGACCGTCACGCCTTTCCTGGCGACCTCCAGGGCCAGTGCCTTGGTAAAGCCGTGCACGCCGGCCTTGGCGGCCGAATAGTTGGTCTGGCCGAACGCGCCCTTGGAGCCGTTGACCGACGACACGTTGATCACGCGGCCCCAGCCGCGCTCGACCATGCCGTCCGCGACCTGCTTGGTCATGTTGAACAGGCTGTCCAGGTTGGTGCGCAGCACCATGTCCCAGTTCACCTTGTCCATCTTCTTGAACGTCATGTCGCGCGTGATGCCGGCGTTGTTGACCAGCACATCGACCGGGCCGGCGACTTCCGTCACGGCCGCCACCGCCTTCGCGCACGAATCGATGTCCGCCACATCGCAGGGCACGGCGAGGATGTCGTAGCCGCGTGCCTTCATCTGCTGAACCCATTCGCCATGGGTGGTGTTGCCGGGCGAATAGGTGACCGCCACCCGGTAGCCGGCATCGGCCATCTTGGTGGAAATGGTTTCGCCCAGGCCGCCCATGCCGCCCGTGACCAGTACTACGCGTTGCTTGCTCATGGTTGTTTTCTCCTTGTGGAATGTATGTTGTCTTAGCGCTCGATTAGCGCTCGACGGCCAGCGCCACGCCCATGCCGCCGCCGATGCACAGCGACGCCAGGCCGCGCCTGGCATCGCGCCGCGCCATTTCATGGAGCAGGGTGACCAGGATGCGGCAGCCGGACGCACCGATGGGATGGCCGATGGCAATGGCGCCGCCATTGACGTTGATCTTGCTGGCGTCCCAGTCCATTTCCTGATTGACCGCGCACGCCTGGGCGGCGAAGGCCTCGTTGATTTCCATCAGGTCCAGGTCGTTGATGCTCCAGCCCGCCTTGTGCAGGCAACGCTGCGAGGCCGGGACCGGGCCCATGCCCATGATCGTGGGGTCAAGCCCGGCGCTGGCATAGGAGGCGATGCGGGCCAGCGGCGTCAGCCCCAGCTCGCGCGCCTTGCTGGCCGACATCATCAGTACCGCCGCCGCGCCGTCGTTCAGGCCAGAGGCATTGCCCGCGGTGACGGAGCCGGCCTTGTCGAACGCCGGCCGCAGGCCCGCCAGGGCATCGGCCGTGGTGCCGTGCTTGATGAACTCGTCGGTATCGAACACCACCGTGCCCTTCTTCGAGACGATCGAGACCGGCACGATCTCGTCCTTGAAACGGCCGGTCTTCTGTGCCAGCTCGGCCTTCTGTTGCGACGCGGCCGCGAACGCGTCCTGCTGTTCGCGCGAGATGTTGTAGGCCTTGGCCACGTTCTCGGCGGTGGTGCCCATGTGGTACTGGTTGAAGGCGTCCCACAGGCCGTCGACGATCATGGTGTCGGTCAGCTTCCAGTCGCCCATGCGCTGGCCGTCCCGCGAGCCTGCCAGCACGTGCGGCGACGCGCTCATGTTTTCCTGGCCGCCGGCGATGACGATATCGGCGTCGCCGCACTTGATGGCCTGGGCCGCCAGGTGCACGGCCTTCAGGCCGGAGCCGCAGACCTTGCCGATGGTCATGGCGGGCACGGTGTTGGGCAAGCCGGCCTTGATGGCGGCCTGGCGCGCGGGGTTCTGCCCGCTGCCAGCGGTCAGCACCTGGCCCAGCAGCACTTCGTCGACCATCTCGGGTTTCAGGCCGCTGCGTTCGAGCAAGGCCTTGATGACCGTGGCGCCCAGCTCGGGGGCCGGCACCTTGGCGAGCGATCCGCCGAACTTGCCCACGGCGGTTCTGGCTGCGGCGACGATAACAACATCTTCCATGTGACTCTCCTGGGTGAATCTGGGGGTAGGGTGGATAGCGGATTGACGGGGCGGCTAGCTAGCTAGCTGGCCTTCGCCTTGACGTAACGCCCGGGTGCGGGCTCGATCACGGGGTAAGCGGCGTTGCCGGGCGACCGGCGCGCAGCGGTGCGCGCGCCGGCGTGCTGCGCCAGCCAGCGGGTCCAGGCCGGCCACCAGCTGCCTTCGGCGCGCTCGGCACCGTCGAGCCAGCGTTGCGGATCGCTCTGGAGCGGCCCGGTCCAGTGGTGGCGCTTGCCTTTGGCCGGCGGGTTGATCACGCCGGCGATATGGCCGCTGGCGCCCAGCACGAAGGTCGTGGGCCCGCCCAGCAGGCGCGTGGTGGCATAGGCGCTGCCCCACGGCACGATATGGTCGTCATGCGAGGCATAGAGAAAGGCTGGCACCTGGACCCGGGCAAAGTCCACCGGCTCGCCGCACTGCACCGTGCCGCCGGGCACCCGCATGCGGTTCTCCAGGTAGGTGTTGCGCAGGTACCAGCAGTACATCGGCCCGGGCAGGTTGGTGTCGTCGCAGTTCCAGGACAGCAGGTCGAATGCGGGCGGCGCGCTCCCCTTCAGGTAGCTGTTGACGGCATAGGGCCAGATCAGGTCGTTGGCGCGCAGCGCCGCGAACACATGGGCCAGCTCGCGGCCGCGCAGCAGCCCGCCGCGGCCGATCGCGGCCTCGCGCATGGCGACCATGGCTTCGTTGACCAGCAGCCCGATCTCGCCCGTGTCGTGGAAATCCAGCATCGTGGTGAGCAGCGTGACGCTGGCCACCTTGTCCTCGCCGCGCGCGGCGGCTACGGCCAGCGCGCAGGCCAGCAGCGTGCCGCCCACGCAGAAGCCCAGCGTGTTGACGCGGTCGGCGCCCGTGATGTCTTGCGCCACGTCGATGGCGCGGAGCACGCCTTGCTCGAGATAGTCATCCCAGGTCAGGTGCCCCTGCGCCTGCGCCACGTTGCGCCAGGACACCAGGAAGACCGTATGTCCTTGCGCCACCGCATGGGCGACGAAGGAGTTCTCGGGCTGCAGGTCGAGGATGTAGAACTTGTTGATGCAGGGTGGCACGATCAGCAGGGGGCGCTGATGGACCTTGCCCGCGCCCGGCGCATACTGGATGAGCTGCATCAGCTCGTTCTCATGCACCACGGCGCCGGGCGTGGTGGCCACGTTGCGGCCAACCTCGAAGCTCTGCTCATCGGTCATGGAGACGCGCCCCTTGGCCAGGTCCTGCAGGAACAGGCGCATGCCCTCCACCAGGCTGGCGCCGCCGGAGTCCACGGCCAGCTGCAGCGCCTCGGGGTTGGTGGCCAGGCAGTTGGCCGGGCTGAGCGCGTCCAGCACCTGGCGCAGTGCAAATTGCCACTGGCCTTTGGTCTGCGCATCGGCCGGCGCTTGCTCGATCGCGCCTTGCAGCAGCGTGGCGTAGCTCTGGTAGTGGCGCACCGCCAGCGCGAAGCGCGGGTCATCGCGCCAGGCCTGTGCGGCAAAGCGCCGGTCCGCGGTGCCGGCAGGCTCGCCCGCCGGCCAGAGCGCACTCATTTGCCTGAAGGCCTGTTCCGGCCAGGCGGCGAGCGCGCGCGCTGCCGCCAGCATGGAGACCGGCGCGGGCGTGGTGTCGGCGTCCTGCGGTGCCTGGCCGGGAGCGGCGCCGAACGCGCGCAGCATGGTCTGTTGCGCGCTGAAGAGCTCGGCAATCCAGCGGGAGGGGTCGGGCGTGGGCGTGGTCATGGGGTCCGGATTTGTGCGGTTGCGTGTGCGTGTGTGTGTGCGGGACAGCGGCACCGGGTTCAGTGCAGCTTCACATGTGGCTCGGTGCGCCGGACGATGGAGCGCGCCAGCGTGTCCAGCGCCACCTTGGCAAAGCCGTGCAAGGCCAGTTCGTGCATCTTGTAGAGCGACAGGTACATCATCCGGGCGAACAGTCCCTCCACCATCAGGCTGCCGCCGATCAGGCCGCCCATCATGTTGCCCACGGTGCTGAACTCGCCCAGCGACACCAGTGAGCCGAAATCGCGGTAGCGGTAGTCGGCCAGCGGCTTGCCCGCCATGCGGGCGCGGACCTGCCTGACCATGTGCGAGGCCTGCTGGTGCGCGGCCTGGGCGCGCGGCGGCACGAACCCGCCCTTGCCCTGGTTGGCCTCGGGCCATGCGCACGCCGCGCAATCGCCGATCGCGAAGATGTTCTCGTCGCGGCTGGCCTGCAGCGTGGGATGCACCACCAGTTGGTTGATGCGGTTGGTTTCAAGGCCCGCCAGGTCCTTGAGAAAGTCGGGCGCTTTCACGCCCGCTGCCCATACCACCAGCTCCGCCGGCAGCAGGCGGCCATCGCCCAGCAGCACGCCGCCGGGCAGCACCTCGGCTACCTTGGCGTCGGTGAGTACTTCCACGCCCAGCTTGCGCAGCAGGCCCTGCGTGGCGCTTGAGAGGCGCGGCGGCAGCGCCGGCAGCACGCGCGGCGCGGCTTCGATCAGCGTGACGCGGATGTCCTTGTCGGCGTCGACCCGGTCCAGGCCGAAGGCCACCACCTCGCGGGTGGTGCGGTGCAGCTCGGCCGCCAGTTCCACCCCGGTGGCGCCGGCGCCGATGATGGCAACGTGCAGCTGCTGGGCCAGCAGGGGCGCGGTCTGCGCATGCGCGCGGATGCAGGCATTGACCATGCGCGAGTGAAAGCGCAGCGCGTCCGCGGCGGACTCCAGCCGCATGGCGTGCTCGTAGACGCCAGGGGTGCCGAAGTCGTTGCTCTGGCTGCCCACCGCGATAATCAGCGTGTCATAGCCAAAGGTGCGCGGCGGCGTGATCTGCGTGCCTTCGTCATCCACATAGGGCGCCACCAGCACCTCCTGGCGCTCCCGGTCCAGTCCCACCATCTCGCCGACGCGGTAGCGGAAGTGGTGCCAGTGCGATTGCGCGAGATAGCCCACTTCATGGGCGCTCATGTCCATGCTGCCGGCGGCGATCTCGTGCAGCTTGGGCTTCCACACGTGGGTGCGGGTTTTCTCGATCAGGGTGACTTCGGCTTGCCGGCGCCGGCCAAGGGTGTTGCCCAGCCGGGTGGCCAGCTCAAGCCCGCCGGCGCCGCCGCCGACGATGACGATGCGGTGCGGTGCCTTGACGCTGGCGTCGGGACGATAGGTGGAAGGTTTCATCGCGGCCTGCCGGTCACCGGGTCAGCGTGGTGCCGGAGGCCGGCATGCGTGCCACCATCGGATCGAGCACGGCCTCCGGCTCGTCGGCCTCGGCGTCCGATTCGTTGTCCAGCCGGCGGTGCATGCGCGCCACGTCCAGGTCGCCGGTCCATTTCGCYACSACCACCGTGGCCACGCCGTTGCCGATCAGGTTGGTCAGCGCGCGCGCCTCCGACATGAAGCGGTCGATGCCCAGGATCAGGGCCAGGCCCGCCACCGGCACATGGCCCACCGCCGACAGCGTGGCCGCCAGCACGATGAAGCCGCTGCCGGTGACCCCGGCCGCGCCCTTGGAGGTGAGCAGCAGCACGGCCAGCAACGTCAGCTGCTGCATCAGGCTCATGTCGGTATTGGTGGCCTGGGCGATGAACACGGCCGCCATGGTCAGGTAGATGGACGTGCCATCCAGGTTGAACGAGTAGCCGGTGGGGATCACCAGCCCCACGACGGACTTGCGCGCACCCAGGTTCTCCAGCTTGGCCATCATCCGCGGCAGCACCGATTCGGACGACGACGTGCCCAGCACGATCAGCAGTTCCTCCTTGATGTACTTGATGAACTTCCAGATCGAGAACCCATGCGCGCGCGCGATGCCGCCAAGCACGACAAAGATGAAGAACAGGCAGGTTGCGTAGAACGTTGCCATCAGCTGGCCAAGCTGCAGCAGCGAGCCCACGCCGTATTTCCCGATGGTGAACGCCATGGCCCCGAACGCCCCGATGGGGGCCACCTTCATGATGTAGCCGACGATGGTGAACAGCACATGCGAGAACTTCTCGATGAAGTCGAACACCAGCGTGCCGCGCCCGCCGAACTTGTGCAGCGCGAAACCAAACATCACGGCAAACAGCAGCACCTGCAGGATCTCACCCTTGGCGAAGGCGTCTACCACGGTATTGGGGATCACATGCAGCAGGAAATCCACCGTGCCCTGCATCTTGCCGGGCTCGGTGTAGGCGGCGATGCTCTTGGTATCGAGCGTGCTCACGTCGACATTCATGCCCGCCCCGGGCTTGACGAGGTTGATGATCACGAGACCCACCACCAGCGCAACGGCGCTCACCACCTCGAAGTACAGCAGCGCCAGCCCGCCGGTCTTGCCGACCTTCTTCATGTCCTCCATGCCGGCGATGCCGACCACGACCGTGCAGAAGATGATCGGCGCGATGATCATCTTGATCAGCTTGATGAAGCCATCGCCCAACGGCTTCATCGCCTCGCCGGCCTGCGGGTAGAAGTGGCCGAGGATCACGCCGATGACGATCGCGGTGATGACCTGGAAGTACAGGGATCGGTACAGCGGCTTGGGATGATTGTCATTGTCCATGGGTGTCTCCTCTTTGGGGTGTCGTGGTCGCCGGCGCCGGCGCCGTAGCGGGTCAGGTCAGTCGATTGCCCAGGCCGTTGCACGCTGCGCGCTGGCGTCGACCGTTGCCACGGCGCTCATGTTGACGATGCGGCGTACCGTCGATGACGACGTCAGGATGTGCACCGGGCGCGCGGCGCCGAGCAGGATGCCGCCCACCGTGATGCCGCCGCCCGCGGCGATGCGCATCAGGTTGTAGGAGATGTTGGCGGCATCCACGTTGGGCATCACCAGCAGGTTGGCTTCGGTGGGCAGGCAGGATTCGGGGAACTCGTGCTCCAGGATGTGCTTGGACAGCGCCGCATCGCCGCGCATCTCGCCTTCGACGGCCAGCGACGGCTCGCGCGCCTTCACCAGCGCCAGCGCCTCGCGCATCTTCACCGCGGCCGGCGCGGTGGAGCCGCCGAAGTTGGAGTGGGAGAGCAGGGCCACGCTAGGCGTGATGCCGAAACGCCTGACCGCCTCGGCCGCCAGCAACGTGATGTCGGCGATCTGCTGCGCCGTCGGATCCAGGTTGACGTGGGTGTCGCAGATAAACAGCTGGCGGCCCGGCAGCATCAGCATCTGCATGACGGCGAGCGTCTCGCTGCCGGGCTTGAGGCCGATGGTGTCCCGCACATAGCCAAGGTGGTCCTGGAAGCGGCCCACGGTGCCGCACAGCATGGCATCGGCCCGGCCTTGGCGTACCAGCATGGCGCCCAGCAGCGTACCGCGGCTGCGCACCTCCGCCTGTGCCAGCGCCCGCGAGACGCCGTCGCGGCAACTCAGCCGGTAGTACGCCTCGGCCGCGTCGCGGTAGACGGCGGGGTCCAGTGGATCCACGCACTCGCAATCCACGCCGGGCTGCAGGCGCAGGCCGAACTGCGCGATACGCTGGACGATCGCATTGGGGCGGCCCACCAGCAACGGGCGCGCGATGCCCTCATCGATCACCACCTGGGCGGCGCGCAGCACGCGCTCGTCCTCGCCTTCGGCGTAGATCACCCGCTTGGGCGCGCGTTTGGCAGCGGCAAACACCGGCCCCATGGCGCTGCGCGACTGGTAGACAAACTGGCCCAGGCGCTGGCGATACGCCTCCATGTCAGCGATCGGGCGCGTTGCCACGCCGCTGTCCATCGCGGCCTTGGCCACGGCGGGCGCGACCGCTTCGATCAGGCGCGGGTCGAACGGCTTGGGAATCAGGTATTCGGCGCCGAAGCGCAGGCCCACCGCGCCGTAGGCCTGGGCCACCACTTCGGGGATTTCCGCGTGCGCCAGTTCGGCGATGGCGCGCACGGCGGCCAGCTTCATCTCCTCGTTGATGGTGGTGGCGCCGACGTCCAGCGCACCGCGGAAGATAAACGGAAAGCACAGGACGTTGTTGACCTGGTTCGGATAGTCCGAGCGCCCGGTGCCCAGGATGGCATCGGGACGCACCGCCAGCGCATCCTCCGGCGCGATCTCCGGCGTGGGGTTGGCCATGGCCAGGATGATCGGGTCGCGCGCCATCACCTTGACCATGTCCGGCTTGAGCACGCCGCCGGCCGACAGCCCCAGGAAGATGTCCGCGCCGCCGATGATGTCGGCCAGCGTGCGCGCGGATGTGTCCTGCGCATAGCGCGCCTTGTTCGGGTCCATCGCCTCCTTGCGGCCCTGATAGACCACGCCGTTGCTGTCGGAAACGAACACGTTGCCGATCGGCAGGCCCAGGTTGACGATCAGGTCCAGGCAGGCCAGTGCCGCGGCGCCGGCGCCGGATGCCACCAGCTTGACCTCGGCGATATCCTTGCCAACGTGCTTGAGCGCATTCAGGATGGCCGCGGCGGCCACGATGGCCGTGCCGTGCTGGTCGTCATGGAASACCGGGATCTTCATGCGCTCGCGCAGCTTCTTCTCGATGTAGAAGCACTCGGGCGCCTTGATGTCTTCCAGGTTGATGCCGCCAAAGGTCGGCTCCATGCGGGCAATGGTGTCGATCAGCGCGTCCGGATCGTCCTCGGCCAGTTCGATGTCGAACACATCGATGCCCGCGAACTTCTTGAACAGGCAGCCCTTGCCCTCCATCACCGGCTTGCCCGCCAGCGGCCCGATATTGCCCAGGCCCAGCACCGCGGTGCCGTTGGTAATCACGGCGACCAGGTTGGCGCGCGACGTGAGGTTCATCGCCTCGGCCGGATCGCGCACGATCTCCATGCAGGCGTCGGCCACGCCGGGCGAGTAGGCGAGGGCGAGGTCGCGCTGCGTGGCCATTGCCTTGGTCGGCGTCACGGAGATCTTGCCGGGCGTGGGGTAGCGGTGGTAGTCGAGTGCGGCTTCGCGAAGGTTTTCGGTCATGGTTGTCTCTGTGGCTCGGTCAGGGCGCCAGATCGGCGATAGACGTTCTTGTGATCTCTTGGACGTAGCGCACGGCGCAATTGCCGCGCCGTGCGCCTGTCGCTTATTTCTTCTTCTTATTTCTTCTTCACAGGCGGCAAATCGGTGCAATGCCCTTCAAACACCTCGGCCGCCATCCCGATGGATTCGCCCAGCGTCGGATGCGGGTGGATGGTCTTGCCGATATCGGCGGGTTCGCAGCCCATCTCCACGGCCAGGCAGATCTCGCTGATCAGGTCGCCGGCATGCGTGCCGACGATGCCACCGCCAATCACGCGATGGGTGGCTTCGTCGACGAGCAGCTTGGTGAAGCCTTCGTCGCGGCCGTTGGCGATGGCCCGGCCCGAAGCGGCCCACGGGAACACGGCCTTGCCGAACTTGATGCCCTCTGCCTTGCACTGGTCTTCGGTCTTGCCGGCCCAGGCCACCTCGGGATCGGTGTAGGCAACCGACGGGATCTGCCGCGCGTCGAAGAAGGCGGGCTCGCCGTGCGCGGCCTCGGCGGCCACATGCGCTTCATGTACCGCTTTGTGCGCCAGCATCGGCTGGCCGACGATGTCGCCGATCGCATGGATATGCCCGACGTTGGTCCGCATCTGCTTGTCGACCTCGATGAAGCCGCGCTCGGTGACGGCCACGCCGGCTTTGTCCGCGCCGATGGACTTGCCGTTGGGGCTGCGGCCCACTGCCACCAGCACCGCGTCGTAGACCTGCGGTGCGGGTGCCTCCTTGCCCTCGAAGCTGACCTCGATGCCCGCCGCGGTGGCCTTGGCCCCCACCGTCTTGGTCTTGAGCATGACGTGGTCGAAGCGGTGCGCGTTCTTCTTCTCCCACACCTTGACCAGGTCGCGGTCCGCGCCTTGCATCAGGCCATCCAGCATCTCCACCACGTCGATGCGCGTGCCCAGCGTGGAGTAGACCGTGGCCATCTCCAGCCCGATGATGCCGCCGCCCACCACCAGCATGCGCTTGGGGATCGACTTGAGCAGCAGCGCGCCGGTGGAATCGACCACGCGCTCGTCGTCGGGCATGAACGGCAGCTTCACCGCCTGGCTGCCCGCGGCGATGATGGCCTTGGCGAACTTGATCACGCGCTTGCCGCCATCGGCCGCCACCACTTCCAGGTGATACGGATCGAGGAAGCTGCCGACGCCGGTCACCACCTCGACCTTGCGTGCCTTGGCCATGCCGGCCAGGCCGCCGGTCAGCTTCTTGATGACGCTGTCCTTGAAGCCGCGCAGCTTGTCCAGGTCGATCTCGGGCGCGCCGTAGCGGATGCCGTGGTCCGGCAGGGTCGCCACTTCATCCATGACCGATGCGGTGTGCAGCAACGCCTTGGAGGGGATGCAGCCCACGTTGAGGCAGACACCGCCAAGCGTGTCGTAGCGCTCCACCAGGACAGTCTTCATGCCCAGGTCGGCGCTGCGGAACGCGGCGGAGTAGCCACCGGGGCCGGCGCCCAGCACCAGCATTTCGCATTCCATGTCCGCCTTGCCGGTGTAGCTGGCAGCGTTGGGGACGGGCGCGGCGGCTGGCGCTGGCTTGGGCGGCGCCGTTGGGGCCGCAGGCGTTGGCGCGGCGGGCGCGGCAACGGTTGCGGCGGCCTCGGCAGCCTCCACCACCAGGATCACCGATCCCTCGCTCACCTTATCGTTGACCTTGACGGCAATCTCCTTGACCACGCCAGCGTGGGTGGATGGGATCTCCATCGAGGCCTTGTCGGATTCGACCGCGATCAGGCTGGTATCCACGGCGATGGTCTCGCCGGGCTTGACCATGACCTCGATCACCGTGACATCCTTGAAATCGCCGATATCCGGCACTTTGACTTCGACACGTTGAGTCATTGCAGCGCGCCCCTCAGAACAGCACACGCCGCAGATCGGCGAGCAGGTTGGCAAAATGGACATTGAAGCGGGCAGCCGCGGCGCCGTCGATGACACGGTGGTCCCATGACAACGACAGCGGCAGCGTCAGGCGCGAAGCCCAGTTCTTGCCGTCGCTGGAGTGCTGCTTCCAGAAGCTCTTGCATACGCCCATGATCGCGACCTCGGGCGCGTTGATGATGGGGGTGAAGTTGATGCCGCCGATGCCGCCGAGCGAGCTGATGGTGAAGGTGCCGCCCGACATCTGGTCGGGCTTGAGCTTGCCCTCGCGCGCCAGCTTGGCCAGCTCGCCCATCTCCCGCGCGATATCGGGGACGCTCTTCTTGTCGACGTCGCGGATCACCGGCACCATCAGGCCGTTGGGTGTGTCAGCCGCAAAGCCGATGTGGTAGTACTGCTTGAGCACCAGGGTGTCGCCGTCCAGGCTCGCGTTGAACTCGGGGAATGCCTTGAGCGTGGCCACGGCCGCCTTCATCATGAAGGGCAGCATGCTGATCTTGACGCCGCTCTTCTCCAGCTCCTTGTTCATCTGCACGCGGAATTGCTCGAGGTCGGTGATATCGGCTTCGTCGTGCGTGGTGACGTGTGGGATCACCACCCAGTTGCGGTGCAGGTTGGCGCCCGAGATCTTCTTGATGCGGCTCAGTTCCTTGCGCTCGACCGGGCCGAACTTGGCGAAGTCGACCTTGGGCCACGGCAGCAGGTCCAGGCCGGCGCCGCCACCCGCAGGCGCGGCGGCGGGCCTGGCGGCGGGCGCCACGGCGCCGCCCGGGCGGGCGAACGCCTCTACGTCGGCGCGCAGGATGCGGCCATGCTCGCCGCTGCCGCGCACCTTGCCCAGGTCCACGCCGGTCTCCCGGGCGAGCTTGCGCACTGCCGGGCTGGCGTAGGCAAGGGCAAAAGCGGTTTCGTCGACGCCACCGGATGCGGCGGTGGCGGTGGCAGCAAGCGCGGCTGCCACGGCGGGCGCGGCGCCCGGCGCCGTCGCTGCCGTCGCCGCTGTCGTCGCTGTCGTCGCTGTCGCCGCCGGCGCATCGCCGGTGGCCAGCGCCATGATGATGCTGCCTTCGCTGACGGTGTCGCCCACCTTGACGCGGATCTCCCGCACCACGCCGCCCAGCGGCGCCGGCACGTCCATGGTGGCCTTGTCGGACTCCAGCGACAGCAGCGCGTCTTCCGCCTTCACGGTATCGCCGACCTTGACGAAGATCTCGATCACCGGGATGTCCTTGAAGTCGCCGATATCGGGAATGCGCACTTCGGCCAGCCCGGCGGGCGCGCTGACCGGGGAGGGCGGCGCGCTCACGCTGGGCTTGGTGGCTTGCGCCGGCGCGGCGGCGGCAGTGCCGGCCCCATTGCCCTCGAACTGCATCAGCACGCTGCCTTCGCTGACGGCATCGCCCAGCTTGACGTGGATCTGCTTGACCACGCCGCCGTGCGGCGCGGGCACTTCCATGGTGGCCTTGTCCGACTCCAGCGAGACGAGCGGGTCCTCGGCCTTGACCAGGTCTCCCACCTTGACGAACAGCTCGATCACCGGCACGTCCTTGAAGTCCCCGATGTCGGGCACCTTGATTTCAATGGCTTGGTTCATTGTCTTTATTCCTTCGCCTGTCAGACCGTCCACGGCGCCGCGCGCTCGCTATCCACCCCGTACCTGGCAATGGCCTCGGCCACCACCGCGGGCTTGATCGCGCCGTCATCGCACAGCGCCTTGAGCGCGGCCACGGCCACGTGGTAGCGGTCCACCTCGAAGAAGCTGCGCAGCTTGGCGCGGTAGTCGCTGCGGCCAAAGCCATCGGTGCCGAGCACCACGTAGCGGCGCCCGGCGGCGTGCACGTACTCGCGCACCTGGTCGGCGTAGTTGCGCATGTAGTCGGTGGAGGCGATCACCGGGCCGTCATGGCCTGCCAGGCTCGCCTCGACCCAGCTCTTGCGGCGCGGCTCGCTGGGGTGCAGCAGGTTCCAGCGCTCCGCGGCCATGCCGTCGCGGCGCAGTTCGTTGTAGCTGGGAGCGCTCCAGATGTCGGCGGTGACGTTGAAGTCTGCCTTCAGCAGCTCGGCCGCCGCGATCACCTCGCGCAGGATGGTGCCGCTGCCCATCAGTTGCACGCGCAGCCCGCCCTTGCCGGCCTTGCCACCGTCCTTGAGCAGGTACAGGCCCTTGAGAATGCCTTCCTCGGTGCTGGCGCCGGCGCCCGCTTCGGCCAGCCCCGGGTGCGTGTAGTTCTCGTTCATCAGGGTGATGTAGTAGTACACATCCTCCTGCTGCTCGTACATGCGGCGCATGCCCTCGCACACGATGGTCACCACTTCATAGGCGAAGGTGGGGTCGTAGGAGACACAGTTCGGGATGGTGCCGGCGATGATGTGGCTATGGCCGTCCTCGTGCTGCAAGCCTTCCCCGTTGAGCGTGGTGCGCCCGGCGGTGCCGCCCAGCAAGAAGCCGCGCGCGCGGATATCGCCCGCCAGCCACGCCAGGTCGCCCACCCGCTGCAGCCCGAACATCGAGTAGTAGATGTAGAACGGGATCATCGGCACGTTGCTCGTGCTGTACGAGGTCGCGGCCACGATCCAGCTGGACATCGCGCCACCCTCGTTGATCCCTTCCTGCAGCACCTGGCCGTCCTTGGACTCGCGGTAGTACATCAGCTGGTCGGCATCCTGCGGCTTGTAGAGCTGGCCGACCGACGAATAGATGCCCAGCTGGCGGAACATGCCTTCCATGCCGAAGGTGCGCGATTCGTCGGGCACGATGGGCACCACGTGCTTGCCAATGGCCTTGTCCCTGACCAGCGTGCCCAGCATCTGCACGAAGGCCATGGTGGTGGAGATCTCGCGCTCGCCGGTGCTGTCCAGCAGGCGCTGGAAGTTGGACAGCGGCGGGATCTCCAGCGAGGTCGACTTGCTGCGGCGTGCCGGGAGGTAGCCGCCCAGCGCCGCGCGCCGGGCGCGCAGGTACTGCATCTCCGGGCTGTCCTCGGCCGGCTTGATAAAGGGCACGTCGGCCAGTTGCTCGTCGCTGACCGGAATCTGGAAGCGGTCGCGGAAGCCGCGCAGGGCGTCCTGCGTCATCTTCTTGGCCTGGTGGGCGATCATCTGGCCTTCGCCGGATTCGCCCATGCCATAGCCCTTGACCGTCTTGGCCAGGATCAGCGTCGGCTCGCCGGTATGCTTCACGGCCGCCGCGTAGGCGGCAAACACCTTCTCGGGATCGTGGCCGCCGCGCGTGAGGCCCCAGATCTCGTCATCGCTCATGTCGGCGACCAGCGCCTTGAGTTCCTCGTACTTGCCAAAGAAGTGCTCGCGCACATAAGCGCCGCTCTTGCTCTTGAAATCCTGGTACTCGCCGTCGACGCATTCCTCCATGCGCTTTAGCAGCAGGCCGCTCTTGTCCTTGGCCAGCAGCTTGTCCCAGCCGCCGCCCCAGACCACCTTGATCACGTTCCAGCCGGCGCCACGGAAGACCGATTCGAGCTCCTGGATGATCTTGCCGTTGCCCCGCACCGGGCCGTCCAGCCGCTGCAGGTTGCAGTTGATGACGAAGATCAGGTTGTCCAGCCGCTCGCGGCCGGCCAGCGAGATCGCGCCCAGCGATTCGGGCTCGTCCATCTCGCCGTCGCCCATGAAGGCCCAGACCTTGCGCGCCGCCGTGTCCGCCAGGCCACGGCCTTGCAGGTACTTGAGGAAGCGCGCCTGGTAGATCGACATCAGCGGCCCCAGGCCCATCGATACGGTGGGGAATTGCCAGAAGTCCGGCATCAGCCAGGGGTGCGGGTAGGAGGACAGCCCGGTGCCCCCGGTCTCTTGCCGGTAGCCCAGCAACTGCTGCTCGGTGAGCCGCCCTTCGACAAAGGCGCGGGCATAGATACCCGGCGCGCTGTGGCCCTGGATGTAGAGCAGGTCGCCGCCGTGGGTGTCGGTGGGTGCGTGCCAGAAGTGGCCAAAGCCGATGTCGTAGAGCGTGGCCGCCGACTGGAAGCTGGCGATGTGGCCACCCAGCTCCGACGATTCCTTGTTGGCGCGCAGGATGATCGCCATGGCGTTCCAGCGGATGATCGAGCGCAGGCGATGCTCGATGGCGCGGTCGCCGGTCGATTGCGCTTCGTCCTTGGGGGCGATGGTGTTGCGGTAGCCCGTGGTCAGGGAGCGCGGCACATAGAGGCCATCGCGCCGCGCCTCGTCCACCAGCGTATTGACCAGCTGGTTTGCGCGTTCGGCTCCGCGATGTTGCGTTACCGCTTGCAAGGACTCCAGCCATTCCGCGGTCTCGATAGGATCGAGATCGCCCGCTTCTCGTGCGCTCATAGTGTCTCCACGTGTTCTGTTTTGGTTGTGTCGGGTGCTGCAGTGGCAGATCTGTTCAGCAAGAGACATGCCACTGCAAACGCAGTCATGCGGGTTGTGCAAGTCATTGATTGGAAAGGAAACCCGCCCTGGCCGGCCGGCTGCCCGGTCGGGAATCCATATTCAGGCGGGGTGATCGTTATGAGTTTTCATGCGAGGCCGTCAGGGAATACCCGCGCCTAGCCGGCCCGGGGTTGTTGCGACGGCGCTTGCGCAATGTCCTCGGCCTCCAGGGCAGCCACGGTATCGGGGTCCTGCGTGGCGCCAAGCTCGCCTTCCCATTTGGCAACGACGGCCGTGGCGATGCTGTTGCCGATGACGTTGGTGGCGGTGCGGCCCATGTCGAGGAACTGGTCGATGCCCAGGATCAGCAGCAGGCCAGCTTCCGGCAGGTTGAACATCGGCAGGGTTGCCGCCACTACCACGATGGAGGCACGGGGCACACCGGCGATGCCTTTGCTGGTGACCATCAGCACCAGCAGCATGGTGATCTGCTGGGTCAGGCTCATCTCGATGTTGTAGGCCTGGGCGATGAACAGCGCGGCAAATGCCTGGTACATCATCGAGCCGTCGAGGTTGAACGAGTAGCCCAGCGGCAGCACGAAGCCGGTCACCTTGTTGGGCACCCCGAACTTCTCCATCTGCTCCATGGTCTTGGGGTAGGCCGCCTCGCTGCTGGCGGTGGAGAACGCCAGGATCGTCGGTTCGCGGATCAGCTTGAGCAGCGTGAACACCCGCCCACCCAGGAACAGGTAGCCCGCCGCGGTCAGCACCAGCCACAGCACCAGCAAGCCCAGGTAGAAGCCGCCGATGAACTTGCCGTAGGTAAACAGCACGCCAATGCCCTGCACCGTGATGGCGGCGGCTACGGCGGCAAACACGCCGAGCGGCGCGAAGCGCATCACAAAGTCGGTGACGCGCAGCATGATCGCCACCAGTTCCTCGATCGACGCCACCAGGTGATGGCCCACCTTGCCCTTGAACGACGCAATGGCAAAGCCAAAGAACAGCGAGAACACCAGGATCTGCAGGATCTCGTTCTGCGCCATCGCCTCGAACACGCTCTTGGGGAAGACGTGCGTGATGAAGTCCTTCAGGTTCAGCGTGGAGGTCTTGAGGTTGGTGGCCGTGCCGATTTCGGGTAGTGGCAGGTTCAGTGCATGCCCGGGTTGCAGCAGGTCCACGAAGAACATGCCGAGCAGCAGCGATATCAGCGACGCGGTGATGAACCAGCCGAGCGCCTTGATGCCGATGCGTCCCACGGCGCTGGCGTCTTTCATGCCGGCGATGCCTGCCACCAGCGTGCCGAACACCAGCGGCGCGATGATCATCTTGATCAGCCGCAGGAAGACGTCGGTGACGATGGAGAAGTAGCCGGCGATCTCCTTGGCCATTGCCGCATCGGGCACGAAGCGGTTGCAGAGGTAGCCGGTGACGATGCCCAGGACCATGGCAATCATGATCCGGGTTGTGAGCTTGTTTGCCTTCATGATGCGTTGTCTCCAGGGGTTGCGGCCAGATCCTGGTCTGACCGTCGGTATCGGGGCAGGGCGGGGCCGGCGGGCCGTGCTTTGCGCCGGACGCGCCTTGCCCCCCGGATCAGCGTGCGCGGGGCGCCAGGCTCAGCGGGGTTGGCTGCGTCAGCACTTCCGGGCGCAGGATCTGGTCCAGTTCCTCCCGGGTCAGCAAGCCCTTTTGCAGCACGATCTCGTACACGCTGCCGCCGGTGGCATGAGCCTCTTGCGCCACGGCGGTGGCGTTGGCATAGCCGATGTACGGGTTCAGGGCCGTCACGATGCCGATGGAGTTCTCGACCGTGGCCCGCAGGCGCTCTTCGTTGGCGGTGATGCCGTTGACGCAGCGCTCGGCCAGCGTCAGGCAGCCGTTGCGCAGATGGCTCACGCTCTTGAACAGGCTGTGCGCGATGATCGGCTCGAAGGCATTGAGTTGCAGCTGGCCGGCTTCGGCCGCGAAGCTGACCGTGATGTCGTTGCCGATGACCTCGAACGCGATCTGGTTGACCACCTCCGGGATGACCGGGTTCACCTTGCCGGGCATGATGCTGGACCCCGCCTGCATGGCCGGCAGGTTGATCTCGCCCAGCCCGGCGCGCGGGCCGCTGGACAGCAGCCGCAGGTCGTTGCAGGTCTTGGAGAGCTTGACCGCCACGCGCTTGAGCACGCCGGAGAGCTGCACAAAGGCGCCGCAATCCTGCGTGGCCTCGATCAGGTTCGGCGCGGTCATCAGCGGAATGCCGGTGATCTCCTTGAGCCGCTTGAGGATCAGCGGCGCGTAGTCCGGGTGCGCGGTAATGCCGGTGCCGATGGCGGTGGCGCCCATGTTGATCTCGCAGATCAGCAGGGCGGCTTCGCGCAGGCGCTCCTCGTCCTCGCCGAGCATCACGGCGTAGGTGCTGAACTCCTGGCCCAGCGTCATCGGCACGGCGTCCTGCAACTGGGTGCGGCCCATTTTCAGGACATGCCTGAACTCTTCGGCCTTGCGCTCGAAGGCGCGCCGCAGCACGCCCATGGCATCCACCAGCCCCAGGATGCCGAACCAGGTGGCGATCTTGAGGGCGGACGGGTAGACGTCGTTGGTGCTCTGGCCAATGTTGACCTGCTCGTTCGGGTGCAGGTACTGGTACTCGCCCTTGTTGTGCCCCATCAGCTCGAGCGCGCGGTTGGCGATGACCTCGTTGGCGTTCATGTTGGTCGAGGTGCCGGCGCCGCCCTGGATCACGTCGACGACAAACTGATCGTGCAGCTTGCCGCCAAGCAGTTCCGCGCAGGCGGCGACGATGGCGTCGCAGCGGGGCTCGTCGAGCAGGCCCAGTTCGTGGTTGGCCAGCGCGGCGGCCTGCTTGATGTAAGCCAGGGCCTTGATGAGCTCGGGGTAGATGGAGATGGGGGTGCCGGTGATCGGAAAGTTCTCTACCGCGCGCAGGGTGTGCACACCATAGTAGACATCGGCCGGGACCTCGCGATCGCCCAGGAGGTCATGTTCGGTTCTAAAGGTTCCAGCGGTCATTGCATTGCTCCTCGCAAATAGTCATCAGGGAGGAGTTGACTCTAGGTAATCCACCGGCAGGTAGCGACCATAATGCGAATTTCTCATGGCGCGGCGCGAAATACTCATGCGGCACCGCGCTATCGGCAAGGCGCCAGGAGCGGCTGGAGCGCGGCGGGCGCAGGCCTCGCGGGGTGATGATTTTTCCGCATACTTCGCCGCGAATTTTGCATCGCCCTATCAGGGCTTATACGGATACGGGCGCTTTTTGGTTGCCGTATCATCGCCGGCTCATCACCTGTCATCACCTGTCATCACCATTTGGCGGGCACTTACCCAGCGCCTGATATCCAACGCATGGAGAACACCATGAAGCGTTTTGCACGTCTTAATACCCTCAGCGCCTTGCTGCTTGCCGCCAGCCTGACCACCGGCGTTGCCCATGCCCAGCTTGCGCCCTCCGCCCCTGCCGCCGGCGCGCCGACACAGGCCAGCGAAGCCCGCAAGGCCAATATCGTGATCATCGGCACCGGCGGCACCATTGCCGGCGCGGGCGCTGCCGCCACCAATACCGCCGCCTACCAGTCGGCCGTGGTGCCGGTGGACAAGATCATCGCCTCGGTGCCGGAGATCTCCAAGATCGCCAACGTCAAGGGCGAGCAGGTCTTCCAGATCGGCTCGGAGAGCTTCAACAACGAGCGCCTGCTCAAGCTTGGCAAGCGCGTCTCGGAGCTGCTCAAGCAGCCGGACGTGGACGGCATCGTGATCACCCACGGCACCGACACGATCGAGGAAACCACCTACTTCCTCAACCTCACGCTCAAGAGCGACAAGCCGGTCGTGGTGGTGGGATCGATGCGTCCGGGCACGGCGCTGGGCGCGGACGGCGCGCTCAACCTGTACGACGCGGTGCTGGTGGCGTCCAGCCCGGAGTCCAGAGGCAAGGGCACGCTGGCGGTGCTGAACGACGAGATCCACACCGGGCGCGACGTCACCAAGTCCAACACCTTCAAGATCGAGACCTTCCGCTCGCCGTTCGGCCCGCTGGGCTACGTGGTGGAAGGCCGCACGCTGTACTAYCGCMTSCCGGCCCGCCCGCAYACSATGCARACCSAATGGGACATCGACAAGATCGACAAGCTGCCTGAAGTGGCCGTGGTGTATGCCTACGGCAACGTCAATCCGGCCAGCATCGATGCCGCGGTGAAGAACGGCGCCAAGGCCATCGTCTACGCSGCCACCGGCAATGGCAGCGTGGGCGACTACATGGTCGAGCCGCTCAAGGCCGCCCGCGCCAAGGGCGTGCAGATCGTGCGTGCCTCGCGCACCGGCAGCGGCGTGGTGGTCCGCAACGCCGAGCAGCCGGACGACAAGTACGACTGGCTGGTGACCGACGACCAGCTGCCGCAGAAGGCCCGCATCCTGATGGCGCTGGCACTGACCAAGACCAACGACACCAAGGAACTGCAGAAGATCTTCTGGAAGTACTGAGCGAGCACCAGTCGAGTACAAAGCGGGCATCAGTCGAGTACTCGGCGCCTTGCGCTTGTCCGCGTGAGGCCGGGGAGGGAGGTTGCAATTTCGGAATAATGTGGCGCAAAATTTGCATGGCGCTATCGGGCTTCCACCGATTTGTGCAGCGCCGCGCTGCCGTATGATGTGCCATAGACAGCGCGTCCCCCCCTGATGTTGAGTACATTCCATTATGGAAACCAAGTGGCTTGAAGACTTCCTGTGCTTGGCTGAAACGCGCAGTTTTTCGCGCGCGGCAGCCGACCGGCATATCACCCAGTCGGCATTCAGCCGGCGCATCATGGCCCTTGAGGAGTGGCTTGGCGTCAGCCTGGTTGACCGCAGCGTGCATCCGGCAACGCTGACTACGGCAGGCTGGCTGTTCCGCCGGCTGGCCGCCGACCTGTTACGTGACGCTTATGCCGCACGCGCGCTGCTGAGCAGCCGCCAGCCCCTTGCCGAGAGCGACAAGGTCATCCGCTTCTCGGTGGCGCACACCCTGGTCTTTACCTTCTTCCCATCCTGGCTCAAGTACCTGCACGAGCGCTTCGGCTCGTTGAGCGCCTGCGTACATGCGGTGAACGTGCCGGAGGGCGTGCAGCAACTGGTGGATGACGATTGCGACATCCTGTTGGGCTACCACCATCAGCAACTACCGATCCTGCTTGACCCGAACGGCTTCCCGTTCCTGATGCTGGGCGTCGAGCGGATCCTGCCGTTCTCTGCGCCGGACAAGCAAGGGCAGCCGATCTTCCGGCTGCCGGGCACGAGCGCCAATCCCTTGCCCTTCATGGCCTATTCATCCGGGGCGTTCCTTGGCAACGTGGTGGAGATGATCCTGCTCAATGCACCGGAGCCCTATGGGCTGCAGCGCTGCTTCGAGACCCATATGTCGGAGGCCCTGAAGGCCATGGTCGTGGCCGGGCACGGGGTGGGCTGGTTGCCGGAGAGCTGCGTCAGCGACGAGATGAAAGAGGGCAAGCTGGTGGTGGCGGGGCCGGCCTCGTGGGCAACCAGCCTGGATATCCGCCTGTACCGCTCGGCGGCCAGCCCGAAGCCGCTGGTCGATGAGCTGTGGTCCTTTATCAGCCACGTGCGGGATCCGCAATTGATGCTGATGGGCAAGGCCGCGGAATCGAGCGACTGCGGGATGCTGTAAGGCGGGGGCCCGGGCCGCGGTGGTTGGCGGCCCGGGCGGATACGTTGGCGATTGGCCGGGGGATCTATCGTCGGTCGATCAGCCAGCCGATCAGCACGCCGACAGCGGCAGCCACGCCGATGGCCGTCCACGGGCTTTCATGCACATAGTCGTCCGCAACGCGCGCCGTGTGGCGGCTCTTTTCCGCGACCACGTATTGCACATCGGCGATTTTCTTCCTTGCCTTCTTCAGGCGTTCCTGCACCTTGCCCGGCGCATCCGCGGCCGGCGTGCCGGGGGCATTGGTGGCATTGGTGGCAGGCACCAACAGGCTATCGACTTCACGCAGGGCGCTACCGGTATTCGACATTTCCTTCTCCTCGTTGAATGGCTAACGCAATGAAAGACCTGATGGCGTTAATAGGTCCGGCTCATTGGGTTTAGCTAGCATAAGGAACATCCGGTGCGTAAATAAGAGCCAATCAGGATTAGTTGATGGGACCGCCTCCCGGGCGGTCCATGCAGGCCTGTGTGCTGCTTGCGCCCGTAGATCAGCCGAGTTCCAGGCAGAGGTATTTCATCTCCAGGTACTCGTCGATGCCGTAGCTGGAGCCTTCGCGGCCGAGGCCGGATTGCTTGACGCCGCCGAACGGTGCCACCTCATTGGAGATCGGCCCCGTATTGATGCCGACCATGCCGTACTCCAGCGCCTCGGCCACGCGCCACACACGGGCCATGTCTTTGGAGAAGAAGTAAGCGGCAAGACCGGACTCGGTGTCGTTGGCCATGGCGATGGCTTCCTGGTCGTCCTTGAAGCGGAACAACGGCGCCAACGGGCCGAACGTTTCCTCGCGCGCGACGCGCATGGCAGCGGTGACGTCAGCCACCACCGTGGGCTCGAAGAAGGTGCCGCCAAGCGCATGGCGCTTGCCACCGGTCAGCACCCGTGCGCCATGGGCGAGCGCATCGGCGATATGGCTTTCCACCTTGGCGACGGCGTCGGCGTCGATCAGCGGCCCTTGCGTGACGTCGCTGTCGATGCCGTGCCCGGGACGCAGGGCGCTCACCGCGCGCACCAGCCGGCTGGCCACCTCGTCGTACACGGCGTCGTGCACGTAGATGCGGTTGGCGCAGACGCAGGTCTGGCCGCTGTTGCGGAATTTCGAAGCCAGGATGCCGTCCACCGCGCGGTCGAGATCGGCGTCCTCGAACACGATCAGCGGCGCATTGCCGCCGAGTTCGAGCGAGAGCTTCTTGACCGTGCCGGCGCATTGCGCCATCAGCAGCTTGCCGATGGCGGTGGAGCCGGTGAAACTCAGCTTGCGCACCACCGGGCTCTCGCACAAAACCCCGCCGATCTGGACCGGGTCGCCGGTGACGACCTGCAGCACGCCACGGGGCACGCCGGCTTCTTCGGCCAGCGCGCCCAGCGCCAGCGCCGTCAGCGGGGTCTGTTCGGCGGGCTTCACGATCATGGTGCAGCCCGCGGCCAGCGCCGGGCCGGCCTTGCGCGTGATCATGGCGGCGGGGAAGTTCCACGGCGTGATCGCCGCGCACACCCCCACCGGCTGGCGCAGCACCAGCATCTTCTGGCCGGCGCGCGGGCTGGACAGTACGTCGCCGTCCACGCGCTTGGCTTCTTCGCCGAACCATTCAAGGAAGGAGGCCGCGTAGGCGACTTCGCCACGTGCTTCGGCCAGCGGCTTGCCCTGCTCGGCGGTCATCAGTTGCGCCAGGTCTTCCTGGTGCGCCAGCATCAGGTCGGCCCAGCGGCGCAGCACCGCGGCGCGGGCCTTGCCGGTCTGGTCGCGCCAGGCCGGCAGCGCGCGCGCGGCGGCCTCCACGGCTTGCCGGGTTTCGGCGGCGCCGCAGCCCGGGACGGTGCCGACCACATTGTGGGTGGCCGGATTGTGCACCACCAATACGGCGCCGCTGGCGGCGCCGGTCCATTCGCCATCGATCAGGCAGGCGCTGCGCAGCAGCTCGGGTCGTTGCAATGTCAAGGTGTCTCCCATGGTGTCTGCCTTTATGCGGCGATGCCGGCCAGCACCTTCGTCAGCACCACCAGTGCGGCGTCGAACTGGGCTTGCGGGATGGTCAGGGGGTAGAGGAAGCGGATGGTGTTGCCATACGTGCCGCAGGTCAGCAGGATCAGCCCGGCCTCCATGGCGCGCAGCTGCACCCGCTTGGCCAGTTCAGCGCTGGGCTGCCCGGTGGCCGGGTCGTGGAACTCCACCGCGACCATGGAGCCAAGCCCGCGGATGTCGGCGATGCCCGGGCAGGCCTGGCTGGCTTCCTGCAACGCGGCCTTCAGCTGCTCGCCAAGCGTGGTGGCGCGCTCGCAAAGGCGCTCTTGCTCGATGGTCTCGATCACCGCGTGGGCGGCGGCCACCGCCAGCGGGTTGCCGGCGTAGGTGCCACCCAGGCCGCCGGGCAGCGGCGCGTCCATGATGCTGGCGCGGCCGCAAACGGCCGACAGCGGCATGCCGCCCGCCAGGCTCTTGGCCATGGTGATGAGGTCGGGCGCCACCGGGTAGTGCGACATGGCAAAGAGCTTGCCGGTGCGGCCGAAACCGGTCTGCACCTCATCGGCGATCAGCAGGATGCCGTGCTTGTCGCACAGTGCGCGCAGCGTTTGCATGAAGTCCACCGGCGCCGGGTGGAAGCCGCCTTCACCCTGGACCGGCTCGATGATGATGGCCGCCACGCGCTGCGGGTCAATATCCGTCTTGAACAGCGACTCCAGCGCCTGGATGGATTGCTCGGTGCTCACGCCATGCAGCTCGCACGGGAATGGCGCGTGATAGATGTCGGACGGGAACGGCCCGAACCCGACCTTGTAAGGCGCCACCTTGCCGGTCAGTGCCATGCCAAGCAGGGTGCGGCCATGAAAGCCGCCCGAGAACGCAATGACGCCAGGGCGCCCGGTATGCGCGCGGGCGATCTTGACCGCGTTTTCCACGGCCTCGGCGCCGGTGGTGAACAGGGCGGTCTTCTTCAGGCCATCGATCGGCACCAGGGCGTTGATGCGCTCGGCCAGCGCCACGTAGCTCTCGTAGGGCACGATCTGGTACGCGGTATGCGTGAAGCGCTCGAGCTGCGCGATCACTGCCTGCATCACGCGCGGATGGCGGTGACCGGTATTGAGCACGGCAATGCCGCAGGCAAAGTCGGTGTACTGGCGGCCTTCCACATCCCAGAGCGTGGCGTTTTCCGCGCGGTCTGCATAGAAGTCGCACATCACGCCGACGCCGCGGGGGGTGGCAAGGGCGCGGCGCTGATTCAGTTCGAGGTTCTTCATGGGCTCTCCGTGGTGCTTGATATGGCCTGGGCGGCGCTTGCCGGCCGGACTCGGTTTTCGCGGGTGGTCGCTGGTTGTCGCTGGCTGTCGATCGATCGCGATCGCAACGATGCAGTGCATTTCAACTTCCTTTGGCACTACAATCCAGTACCGCATTCACATATCTGATGGTGCCAATTGAGATCGATCTGTGGCGACCTGCTGCTTCAGCGCCTGGGTCCGGACGGTCCCGCAGCCCTTGCGAAACCGTTGAACCGCAGTCTTTACGAGTGCATCCGCGGCGCCATCCTCGATGGCAGCCTGGGGCCCCAGACCCGTCTGCCGCCATCGCGTGACCTTGCATCCGAGCTCGGCATGTCGAGAAATACCGTGATGTTTGCGTACGAGCAGTTGCTGGCCGAGGGCTATGTGCACGCCCGTACCGGCAGCGGCACCTTCGTGGCGGCCACCGCGCCGGAGGCCTATCTCAATGCCAAGGCCAGCCAGGCCAGCAGCGCGCAGGCCCGGGCCATGCCAGGCTTGTCGCCGCGCGGCGTGGAACTGCTGGCCAATGCCTCGGCGTCGCCATCGCAGTGGGGCGCCTTCATGCCGGGCGTGCCGGATGTGACGCGTTTCCCGCACCAGCGCTATGCGCAGATCGCTGCCCGCCTGTGGCGCAATCCGCCGCCCGAGCGGCTCAGCTATTGCCATGGCGGTGGCTTGCCCGCCTTGCGTGAAGCCGTGGCGGCGCACTTGCGGGTGGCGCGATCGGTGCAATGCGACGCCGCCCAGGTGCTGATCACCGAAGGCATTCACCAGGGCATCGACCTGCTGGTCCGGATGCTTGGCATGTCCGGCGAGCACGCCTGGGTGGAGGAACCCAGCTACTGGGGGATTCGCGGCTTGCTGCAGATGAACGGCATCCACATGATGCCGGTCCCGGTCGATGAGGAGGGGCTGACGATACCGGCGGGGAAGGACGCGGGCCTGCCGCCGCGCTTTATCTTTGTCACGCCATCGCACCAGTATCCGCTCGGCGCCGTCATGAGCCTGACGCGGCGGCGCGCGCTGCTCGAATACGCCCGGCGCCAGGGCAGCTGGATCGTCGAGGACGACTACGACAGCGAGTTCCGTTTCTCCGGCCAGCCAATCCCGTCGCTGCAAGGCATGGAACCGGACGCGCCGGTGATCTATATCGGCACATTCAGCAAGACGCTGTTCCCCGGGCTGCGCATGGGCTACATGGTCTTGCCGCGCGCGCTGGCCGGCGCCTTCCAGACCGCGCATTCCGAGCTGTACCGCGCCGGCCACCTGATGACGCAAGCCACCGTGGCCGAGTTCATGCAGGCGGGCGACTATGCCGCGCATATCCGCCGCATGCGGCTGCTGTACGGCCGCCGCCGCGCCATCCTGGCAGGGTTGATCGAGCGCTATCTGGGACCCGAAGCGCTGCACCGGTACGGCAGCAATGCCGGCTTGCACCTGGTTCTCTGCCTGCCGGACGGCGCGGATGATGTGGCCATTGCGGACGAAGCCGGGCGCCGGGGCATCCTGGTGCGGCCACTGTCGCGTTATTTTCTGGGCGGTGCGGTGCAGCAGGGGCTGTTGCTCGGGTATGCGTGCGTGCCGGAGGAGCAGATAGGGCCGGCGTTCGAGGTATTGCTGGGTTGCCTGCGGGACGCGCGGCTGCTGGCGCACTGAGCATGACGATGAGGCTGGCCCCCGGTTCGGTCCCTGACGCCACGGCTTGCGCCGCTGGCCGACGGACGCCGTTTTTGAGCAGGAAGACCTTTGCGCAAGGTATCATTCGTTCCCGGTGAACACTCAGGTCACACGCTGGAGTGGCGCAAGTACGGCTCACGCCACTCATCAGGCCAAGGATGTTCCGGTTGAGGCTCGCCAGCCCTTTTGTGATCCTGGCGCGGTTTCAAATATGTGGCCTATTCAGCGGTTGCCCGGAGGCCGATTTCGCCACTAAGCCACACGACGGCTATGGCCGCCCCCGGGTTTTTGCCGCGCATACAAAGTGACGGAGCGCCGGCCACCGCCGAAGGCCGCTCCGCKCGACGCGCGGCGCATGAAGGTTTCCTGCATGCGCCGCTATTCATAGCCTGCTTGTCGCCAGAACTGGCGCCCGCCGGTTCGCATGCTTGCGAACCACCAGATGAAAGTTTCCTGATGTTTGGATTTCTCCGTAGCTACTTCTCCAACGATCTCGCGATCGACCTCGGCACCGCCAACACCCTGATCTACATGCGTGACAAGGGCATCGTCCTCGATGAGCCCTCGGTGGTCGCGATTCGCCAGCAGGGCGGCCCCAATCCCAGGAAGACCATCGAGGCGGTGGGCAAGGAAGCCAAGCAGATGCTGGGCAAGGTGCCTGGAAACATCGAGGCCATCCGCCCGATGAAAGACGGCGTGATCGCCGACTTCCGGGTCACCGAGCAGATGCTCAAGCAGTTCATCAAGATGGTGCACGACACCAAGCTGCTGCGGCCGTCACCCCGCATGATCATCTGCGTGCCGTGCGGCTCGACCCAGGTCGAGCGCCGCGCCATCCGCGAATCCGCGCTGGCCGCCGGTGCCAGCCAGGTCTACCTGATCGAGGAACCCATGGCGGCCGCGCTTGGCGCGGGGTTGCCGGTGTCGGAGCCGTCTGGCTCGATGGTGGTGGATGTCGGCGGCGGCACCACCGAGGTTGGCGTGATCTCGCTGGGCGGCATGGTCTACAAGGGTTCCATCCGCGTGGGCGGGGACCGGTTCGACGAGGCCATCGTCAACTACATCCGGCGCAACTACGGCATGTTGATTGGCGAGCAGACCGCCGAGGCCATCAAGAAGACAATCGGCTCGGCTTTCCCGGGTTCCGAAGTCCGCGAAATGGAAGTCAAGGGCCGCAACCTGTCCGAAGGCATCCCGCGCGCATTCACGGTATCGTCCAACGAAATCCTGGAGGCGCTGACCGAACCACTTAACCAGATCGTGTCGGCGGTCAAGATCGCGCTGGAGCAGACCCCGCCGGAGCTTGGCGCCGATATTGCCGAGCGCGGCATGATGCTCACCGGTGGCGGCGCGCTGCTGAGCGACCTGGATCGCCTGCTGGCCGAGGAAACCGGCCTGCCGGTCCTGGTGGCCGATGACCCGCTGACCTGCGTGGTGCGGGGCGCGGGCATGGCGCTCGATCGCATGGACAAGCTCGGCAGCTTCTTCTCCTACGAGTAACGGCTCGCAGGTCGCAACGAAGAAGGCTGCCGACAAACCTGCGGCACCAGCCGAAGCCGCGGAGCGGGCCAAAGCCGCGCGCCATGACGACGGCTGTCTCTCCCTCGCCCCTCAGGGGGAGAGGGGAGCACGGCAACGCAGTCCCGGCGCTTCGAAAGCACCGATAGCACCAGCACCAGCACCAGTACCAGCACCAGTACCAGCACTATCGAGCAACCGTGCTCAATCCCCCAATGCCACCCCTTCGCGGCGCGGGTCGGCGCCGCCGGCCCAGGCCCACGTGCCATCGGGGCGCTGGCGGCGCATGATGGCCTGCGTGCCGCTGGTCATCTCGATCTGCGCGACCTCATGCCCACGGTCTTTCAGGCCTTGCACCAGGGCAGGGCTGACCAGGCCGGCTTCCAGTTCCGTTGGCCCGTTGCGGCTGCCGAAGTTGGGCATGTTGATGGCCGCCTGCACGTCCATGTTCCAGTCCAGCAGGCCCACCAGCGTCTTGGACACGTACTCGATGATCTGCGAGCCGCCGGGCGAACCCACGGTTGCGACCAGCTTGCCGCTGTCGCGGTCGAACACCAGCGTGGGCGCCATCGACGAGCGCGGGCGCTTGCCGGGCTGCACTCGGTTGGCGACGGGCCTGCCGTTCTCGCTTGGCACGAAGGAGAAGTCGGTGAGCTGGTTGTTCAGCACGAAACCGCGCACCATCAGGTGCGAGCCGAAATAGCTCTCCACGGTGGTGGTCATGGAAATCGCGCCGCCCGCGTCATCCACCGCGACGATCTGCGACGTGGACACGCGCGGCGGCGAGCGGTCCGGCGCCAGCGCGACTGTGGCGCCAGGTGGCACGCCGGCCTCCGCCTTGTCCATGCTTTCCTCGCCGATCAGGCTGGCGCGGCTTGCCAGATAGTCACGGCTCAGCAGCCCCGCCACATTGACGGGCACGAAATCCGAGTCCGCTACGTAGAGGCCGCGGTCCGCATAGGCCAGGCGCCCGGCCTCGGCAATGGCGTGCACGGCGTCGATGCCCGGCTCGACACCGGCAGGCGTTGCGACCTGTTTCGGCTTGAGCGCGGCGAGCGCGTATTTCGGGTTCCTGGCTTCCAGCGCTTGCAAGGAGCCGAGCATCTGCGCGATCGCGATGCCACCTGACGAAGGCGGCGGCATGCCGCAGATCTTCCAGCGCTTGTAGTCGTTGCAAATGGGCGCGCGCTCCTTGGCGCGGTAGTCCTTCAGGTCAGCCAGCGAGAGCGAGCCCGGGTTGGCGCTGCCGTTGACCTGCTTGACGATCTCACTGGCAATCGGGCCGGTATAGAGCACGTTTGGCCCGCGGTGCGCGATCTCGCGCAGCGTCTTGGCCAGCGCCGGATTCTTCAGCATGGTGCCGACCGGCCTGGGCTTGCCATCCGGCGTCAGGAAGTAGGCTGCCATCTCGGGCGAGGCCGGGAGGAACTTGTCGGCGGCGATCTGCGTATAAAGGCGCGGCGAAATCGGGAAACCCTGCTCTGCCAGCGCGATGGCCGGCTCGAACAGCTTGGCCCAGGGCAGCTTGCCATGCTGGCGGTGCGCCAGTTCCAGCGCGCGCAGCACGCCGGGGGTGCCCACTGAGCGCCCGCCGATCTGCCCTTCGCTGAAGCTCATGGGTTTGCCGTCGGGGCGCATGAAGAGATTCTCGCCGGCGCCGGCGGGCGCGGTCTCGCGGCCGTCATAAGCCTGCACGCGCTTGCCGTCCCAGTACATGATGAAGGCGCCGCCGCCGATGCCGGTAGCCTGCGGCTCAACCAGCGTCAGCACAGCCTGCATGGCAACGGCGGCATCGATGGCCGTGCCGCCCGCGCGCAGGATCTTGCGGCCGGCTTCGGTGGCCAGGGGATTGGCGGCCGCGGCCATGTGCTTGTCGGCGTAGGTGGTCGTCATGCCCGGCCGGTAGCCGGACGAGACTTCCGGTGCCGCGGGCAGGGCAGTTGCCGAGGGAGCGGTTGTGGCCGCCGGCGCCGAGGACACCCCGGTCTGCGTCGAGCATGCGCTTAGCAGGGCGAGCGCCAACGCCAGCGGGCTGCCCCGGCGCATCAATGAAAACTGCTGAGTGGCCATTTCATTATTCTCCTGAAAGGAAAGGCATTCTAGAAATCGATGCTTGCACCCTCGGGGGTGGCAGAGCTGCGTACGGCCTCGATGGCTTCGAGCCGGCGCTTTGCCTCCTCGGGAAAGCGGGCAATGAGCGCGGCAATCAAGGTCTCGCATTGCGCCAGCGCGGGTACCTTGGTATCGAACGGCGAGCCGGTCTGCACAAAACTGCTTAGCGTGGCCGTGGCGAAGCCGGCAATCGGCGACTTCCACTCGTCGGTAAACAGGATGATTCTTGCGCCCTGGCGATGCGCCGCGGCGGCAAAGTCGATGACGCTTTTCTGATATCGGCGGTAGTCGAAAACGACCAGCGCATCGTCAGGCCCGATGTCGACCAGTACCTCGTTCGCCCGCTCCAGGGCAGGCTCGACGAGACGGACCTTGGGCCGGATATGCGTCAGGTGCGACGCGAGCCGCGAGGCCAGGAACAAGCTCGATCGTCCGCCGGTGCAGAACACGGCGGACCGCGCGTTGCCAAGCAACTCGACGGCGGTGTTGAAGTCCTCCGGCGAAGCGTGCTGCGCCACGCGCTCGACCGACATCGCCAGGCTTGCCAGCGAACCCTTCTGGAAGTCTTCTCCGAGAGCTGCGTCGTCCAGCGCGCCGAGGCGCGAGAGCGGCGAATTCATTGCCTCGTCGACCTCCGCCAGGAGCGCTCGCTGAAATGACGGGTAGCCGTCGAATCCCAGCTTCACGACCATCCGGTACACCGTCGGATCGCTGACCCCGGCTTGCCCCGCGAGGTTCGAGATGGAGGTCAGCGCGGCACTTGGGTAGCTGGCGAGCAGCGTTTCCACTACCTTCAGCTCCGACGTGGTGAAGCCGGCGGCCTGGTCTGCCAGCATTTCCCTGATTGATAACCTGGCCAAGCCGCTCTCCGAAAAGGGACTGCCCGGTCACTATGCGGTGCGGCAGTATGACGTAATGAACATTACAGAACGTGAAACAAATCGGAGAATATCATTTGGGTAGCTCGGCAAAAACCGCGTAGAAACCCTCAGTTTCTCCAGACGGACGCGGCGTGTATTGTTTGTCAGTGAAGCACCCGGCTCAGCCCTCAGGTTTTTTGTAGCGTACGTTACAAAGTGCCGAACACGTCATGATGTCAGTAGCCACGAGTCGGGGCTCAATGAGCAGAGGGAGCGAAGACTTTGAAAGAGACGCCACTGATCGACTGGCTTCTCGGGCGCAGTCACTGGGCGCAACCCGACCGATCGGGCCTCCCCTTGAACCGGCAGTTGTTCGACGACATCCGCGGTGCGATCCTTGCTGGCCAGTTGTCGGCCGGTACGCGCCTGCCGCCGACACGCGAGGTCGCCAAAGGCCTGAGCATTGCCCGCAACACAGTCCTGTATGCGTATGAGCGCCTCACCGAAGAGGGCTATACGCTGACACACGGCGGCAGTGGCACCTACGTCGGCAAGGCACCGCCCGATCCCGCGCTGCGCGAGCGCGTGTTCGGCTTGAGCCAGGCGAGCGAGATCGCGCCGCCGCGCGAGGAGTCGCGCCTGTCCGCAAGAGCCCGCGAGCTGCTTGATGGCGCCGGCGCATCGGACCGGCAGGTGGGCTCGTTCGTGCTGGGCATTCCGGATGTCAGGCAGTTTCCGCGCGCGACATGGCAGCGCCTGATCACCCAGGTCTGGAAAACCGCCTGCCAGGAACAACTGGGCTATGGCACACGGCACGGTTGCCCGCCGCTCAAGCACGCGCTGGCGCAATACCTGGCGCTCGCACGCGGCGTCGACTGCTCGCCCGAGCAGATCGTGGTGACGCAGGGCAGCCACCAGGCCATCGATCTGTGCGCCCGCTTGCTTGCCGATCCGGGCGACGTGGTGTGGGTGGAAGACCCCGGCTATTGGGGTGCGCGCAGCGTGTTTCGCGCCGCCGGCCTGAAGGTTGAGGCGGTGCCGGTGGATGCACAGGGCATGCAGCCCCCCGTTGCGCCGCAGACCGCGCCCAAGCTTATCTTCGTCACCCCGTCGCACCAATACCCCAGCGGCGTGGTAATGAGCCTGGCACGCCGTCGTTTGCTCACGGAGCTGGCGCATCGCTACGGCGCCTGGATCATCGAGGACGACTACGACAGCGAGTTCCGCTACCACGGTGCGCCCCAGCCGTCGTTGCAGGGTCTCGATCCCCATCGCAACACCATCTATGTGGGCAGCTTTTCCAAGGTGCTGTACCCCGGCCTGCGGCTCGGTTTCCTGATTTTGCCGCCGTCACTGGTGGATGCCTTCGCCGTAGCGCACTCCGAGTTGTATCGCGGCGGGCAGTTGCAGATCCAGACCGCGCTGGCGCTGTTTATCGCCGACGGGCACTACGCCGCCCATATCCGGCGCATGCGCAAGATCTATGGCGAGCGCCAGGCGCTTCTCACGCAGGCATTGCAGCGCCGGCTTGACGGCGAGATCGATATCGTCGGCACCGATACCGGGCTGCATCTGACCGTCCTGCTGCGCCGCGCGGACGATCACCGGGCATCGCGCGCCGCGCTTGCCCACGGGATCGTGGCCCGCCCGCTGTCGTCCTACTACGCGGATCCCCGGCGCTCGCAGAACGGCCTGGTGCTGGGCTACGGCGGGGTCAGCGAGGAGGAGATTGCCCCGGCGGTGGCCAGGCTGGCGGTGGCCATCGAGTCGGTCGGCGGGGCGTGATGCGGGTGCCGGGTCAAGACGCTGCGGGCCGCCTCGGACAGCGCTCGACGACCTTGTCGCCATCCACGAACACCGAACGAACGCATTGCGAGGCTAGCGACGCGGCGTTGATCGCTGTGTCTATTGTTGTGTTGATTGTTGTGCGAACCGGCAGTCCGCCGCGCTCACCAGTTTCACGAACGGCCCGCTCAACGTCCGGTTGTGATGCGCAATGATGGCCTGCGCCGGCAGCACCGGCGTGTCCATGCAGGTATGTCCGTCCGCGACCAGCACCGGCCTGAAGCCTAGCTCCGCGGCGGCACGGCAAGTCGTGTCGACGCAGTACTCCGTCTTCATGCCGGCAATGACCAGTTCGGCAACGCCGGCATCCGCCAGCCAGCCGGCCAGCCCGGTTCCGGCAAAGCAGCTGGGCCGGGTTTTATCGAACACCGTGTCCGCCACGGCATCCACCGCAAGCTCAGGAAGCAGTTGCGACAGCGCGCTGCCGGGCTCCAGCGGAGATCCCAGCGGGCCGGTGTGGCGCACGGCAAAGACAGGCGCGCCCGCTTCGCGGGCTTTCGCGATGAGCGTGTTGATGGTGGCGAGGAGGCGCTGCCCTTCATAGGGCGCCTCTGGGCCGTTGAACATGCCGACCTGCATGTCGATGATCAAGAGGGCGGAGCGCCCGGGGCTTGCACTGCTTGGCATGGTGTTTCTCGTGTGATGCCGGCGCGGGCGGAGAAACCAAAAGGCCCCGTCCATCGCTGGCGGGGCCTTGGGGTGAAGACTTGAGCGGCCTATTCCTGGCTCATGGTCCGACCACACGGCCCGCCATCAGCGGTCGTGGTAGTGATAGTGGTCGTGGTGTTGAGAGCCGGGAAGTGCATTTGCGGATCATGCAGCATGCCGGGCGGGGCGTCAATATCCGGCGTGGCTTCAGCGTGCCAGCGCACGCTGGCGAATGTCCTCGAAATCCGCCGGCGGGGCGTGCCGTGTCAGGCGCGGGCCAGCCTGCGAAACCTGCGCGGGCAGGTCGTGCTTGAGGAGCCGGCGCAGGGTGGCGGCAGCGTCGAGCAAGCCGGGCAGGTCCATGCCGGTGTCATAGCCCATGCAGTCGAACAGATGCACCATGTCCTCGGTGGCGACGTTGCCGGTGGCGCCGGGCGCGTAGGGGCAGCCGCCCATATCCGGCGCATGCGCAAGATCTATGGCGAGCGCCAGGCCCTCCTGACGCAGGCATTGCAGCGCCGGCTGGACGGCGAGATCGATATCGTCGGCACCGATACCGGGCTGCACCTCACCGTCCTGCTGCGCCGGGCCAACGATCACCTGGTATCCCGTTGCGCGCTGGCCAACGGGATCGTGGCGCGCCCTCTGTCGTCCTACTACGCCAATCCCCTGCGCTCGCGCAACGGCCTGGTGCTGGGCTACGGCGGGGTCAGCGAGGAGGAGATCGGGCCTGCGGTGGCCAAGCTGGCGTTGGCCATCGAATCGGTCAGCAGCGCCTGATGCAGGCGTCAGGAGAGTCTGCACGGAATGGGGAAGGCGCCGGCCTGAACGTCACCTCATTCCACCCAGGCTGGGAAGTATCCCAGTGACGTCTGTACCGGCCCATCGTGCGCCGGAACCACGACAAGATCCGGATGCCTGCCCGCCAGCGCGCGAATCTGATCCACGGCATCCTGGGTTTGTTCAATGTCGCCATCCACCAACCAACGTGCTGCCCAGAACTTCGGGCTGCCAAGCTTCAATGCCTTCGCATTCCAGACTGCATCGCCCACGAGGAAGTACTGTGCACCGGAGTCGACAGAGATGAACATGCCGATCGAACCGGGGGTATGGCCGAGAAGAGGAACGAGCACGACCGTGCCGTCTCCATAGAGATCCAGGCTGTTCGCGAACCCTTTGTATGACACCGGTTCGAATGCCAAGCTTTTCCATTTGATCGATTGCGCGCCGACTTGCGAGGGCCAGCTGCCGCCGACGCCAGCGGTAGGGCGCCTGATCATCGACAGCTCCGCGGGATGTACCAGCACCGTGGCATTCGGGAAGTCGCTAATGCCGCTGGCATGATCCCAGTGACTGTGGCTCAGGATAATCGTTTGAACGGGTTCCATGCCGGCGCGCAATAGCTGGTCGATCACCGGAGCCACCGGATTCTCGTACTTGAAAAACAGGCTTTGCCACCAAGGCATATCTTGCCGATATTGATCGGCCACCTTCGAGCCCAGCCCAGCGTCAAACAGCAGCGTGTCAGTGCCGTGTTTCACCAGGAACGCGGAGAAGTTATTGCTCACCTTGCGCGTGAAGCTCCCGCCGGAGTAGACCAAGGCCTCGGTAACGGATAGCTCCGCGGTTCTGATGATCGCAAAAGCTACCTTGGATTGGCCCGAAGTCGATGGGCTGCCTGGTGCCGAGCCATTGTCGGCGATAGCAGGCATGGCAATAGCAGACAGCAGTAGAAGAACAAGCATACGAAACATGGCGTCACCTTTGTCGATGGTTCCGGGATCCTGTGGAGTGCATCCCACGCGCACCTTAAACCTTGGTGTAGACTCCAAGGTCAAGACAAATCAGGGACGTCGCGTTTGACGGGGGCCACAGGTGAACATCAGCGAGTTGGCGAAGGCAGTTGGCACGACTACAGATACCCTGCGTCACTACGAAAAGGTGGGACTGTTGGCGCCGCCCGCTCGGCTGGGCAATGGCTATCGTTCATACGACACCCAGGCCGTTCGGCGCATTCAATTCATCCGTAGCGCGCAAACGCTCGGGTTCTCGCTTGCCGAGATTCGGGAAATCATCCCGCAATTGATTGACGGCAGGTTTGGCCGGGCCGAGATAGAGCAACGCTTGAGCGCCAAGATCGGACAAATCGATGCCCATATCAAGGCGCTTCAGTCCTTGAGAAAGGAGTTGGTCGCAACGGCCAACTCCTTATCTTGTCCTCCGGGGGCTCCGGTCACCATGGCATCCGCGACTAAAGTTCCCGTGATCCATAAGGACAAGTTGCATACGGAGAAGAGAATCTCACCGCGCCCCGGCAAGCGATGACACCGTCGGACAAGGCGCGTTCTCCTCGACTCTCGCGATGCACTTCTCGATGGTTCTCATGTTCCGACCACACGACCCACCATCAGCGGTCGCGGTGGCGGTCGTGGTGTTGAGGGCAAGGAAGTGCACGCGCGTTGCCGGGCGCTGCAGGCCGGGCGGGACGTCAATATCCGGCGTGGCTTCAGCGTGCCAGCGCACGCTGGCGAATGTCCTCGAAATCCGCCGGCGGGGCGTGCCGCGTCAGGCGCGGGCCAGCCTGCGAAACCTGCGCGGGCAGGTCGTGCTTGAGGAGCCGGCGCAGGGTGGCGGCCGCGTCGAGCAAGCCGGGCAGGTCCATGCCGGTGTCATAGCCCATGCAGTCGAACAGATGCACCATGTCCTCGGTGGCGACGTTGCCGGTGGCGCCGGGCGCGTAGGGGCAGCCGCCGATGCCGCCAAGCGACGTGTCGAAGCGGCGGATGCCGGCTTGTACGGCGGCCACCGCATTGACCAGCCCCATGCCGCGCGTGTTGTGGAAATGGGCTGTGAATTCGAGCCTGGGAAAGCGTGCCTGCACGGCCTCGCACAGGGCCTGCACCTGGTTGGGGTATGCCATGCCGGTGGTGTCGCACAGCGTGATGCCGTGCACGCCCAGCCCGGCAAAGCGGGCGACCCATCCAAGGACAGCTTCGGCCGCGATGTCGCCTTCCATCGGGCAGCCGAATACGCAGGACAGCGAGACGTTCACCCGCACGCCGCGTTGCATGCCGAGCGCGATCACGTCCTGCAACTGGCTCAACGATTGCTCTTGCGTCATGCGCAGGTTGACCAGGTTGTGGGTCGCGCTCACCGACATGACGAGGTTGAACTCCTCGGTGGCGGACTCCAGCGCGCGCTCTGCGCCGCGCACGTTCGGCACCAGCGCGGTGTACACCACGCCGGGCGCGCGCCGGATACGGTGCATGACCGCCTCGGCATCCTTGAGCGCCGGAATGGCCTTGGGCGACGTGAACGACGTGACTTCGATCTTGGCGAAGCCCAGGCCGCTCAGCGCATCGAGCAGGGCGACCTTGTCATCCGTCTCGATGAAATCGCACTCCATCTGGAAACCGTCGCGGGTCGCCACTTCATTGAACTCCAGGCGGATGCCTTGGCCGTGATGCATGCTTGCGCTCCTTTTGCGGGTTGCGGATGACGCGCCGGCCATCCACCGGCGGCTTGATCCGGGTTGTGTTTGCCAAGCCGTGGTGCCGCCGTCATGGGTCGGGCCGTCCCCGCCACTCTATGGGCGCGGTGCCGTCGGCGGAATTGCGATCTCCACAATCCGGCTTCGCAAAACGCGAAGGACCCGCGCTAGAATGCGCCAATGACCTGGCCCCTCAATCCCGCCCGAGTAGATTTCGTGACGCTGCGCTTGTTCTGCGCGGTCGTGCAGACCGGCAGCATCACGCAAGGCGCGGCCGCCTGCCACCTGGCCTTGTCGGCGGCCAGCCGGCGCTTGTCGGATTTCGAGGAAACCACGGGCTTCCAGTTGCTGGAGCGCACGTCCAAGGGGGTGACGCTCACGCCCGTGGGCCATATGGCCATGCAGCATGCCATGCGCCTGTTCCAGGGTTTCGAGCGCTTCAGCGCGGAGCTGCAGGACCATTCACGCGGCTTGCTGGGCCATGTGCGGCTGTGGGCCAATATGTCCGCCCTGACGGAGTTCCTGCCCGCCAGGCTTGCCACCTTCCTGGCGCAGCATGCGGGGGTTCATGTCGAAGTCGAGGAACAACTCAGCGGCGATATCGCCCGCGTGCTGGTGGACGGCCTGGCGGATGTCGGCGTGTTCTCGGAAGGCACGCCCACGGATGGCCTGGACATCAGCGATTTCCAGACCGACACGCTGGTGCTGCTGTGCTCGCGCCGCCATCCCCTTGCGCGCAAGCGGCGCGTCGATTTTGCGAGCTGCCTGGAGTACGACATGGTCGGGCTCAATCGCGGCAGTGCGTTGCTGGAGCTGACCTCGCGCGCGGCGGAGCAGGCCGGGCGGCCGCTTCGGCTTCGCATCCAGGTCCGCAGCTTCGACGCGATGTGCCAGATGATTGCGGCCGACCTTGGCGTTGGCGTCCTGCCGCAAGCCGTGTGCCGCGCCCAGGCCAAGGCGCTGGGGTTGCATATGGTCGGCTTGTCGGACGCTTGGGCCAGCCGGCGGCTTCTGCTGGCAACGCGCTCGGGCGTGCCCTTATCCATCGCCGCGCGGCTTCTCGGGGAGCATCTGCGGCAGGCCGGTGTGCCCTGACCGGATCCCCGCCCGGCAGGCCTATTCCACCTTGGCGCCAGACTCCTTGATGATCTGGCCCCAGCGCGTGGCCTCGCTCTTCATGTAGGCCGTGTATTGCTGGGGCGTGCCGCCGAGGATGTCGGATCCCTGGGCGATCAGCTTGGCGCGCACCGCCTCATCTTTCAATGTCCTGTCGGTCGCCTCCCGCAGTTGCTTGACGATGGGCTCCGGCGTTCCTTTTGGCACCAGGATGCCCTGCCACGCGCCCATTTCCAGCGAGCTCATGCCGCTCGCTTCCTTGATCGTCGGGATCTCCGGCAGCAGCGTCGAGCGCTTGGCGCTGGTGATGGCCAGGGCTTTCAGCTTGCCGCCCTTGATCAGCGGCTGGGCGTCGCTCAGCGGCAGGAACATGAACTGCGTCGAGCCCGCGATCAGATCGGTGATCGCCGGCGCGCTGCCCTTGTAGGCGACATGGGTCACCTGGATGCCAGTTTCCTTGGCAAAGAGCGCGCCGCCGAGATGGAGCAACGCGCCAGCACCGGATGACGCGTAGTTCAGCTTGCCGGGGTTTGCCTTGGCGTAGGCCACCAGTTCATGCACGTTCTTCACCGGCAGGCCTGGCGTGGTGACCAGGACCAGCGGCACGATGGCGGTGAGCGAGACCGGCACGAAATCCGCGAACGTATCGAATTGCACGTTCTGGTATAGCGCCGGGGCCAGCACCACGGCGGAGGTGCTGTAGAAGATGGTGTAGCCATCGGCCGTGGCGCGCTTGGCCTCCGTTGCCGCGATGTTGCCGCCGGCGCCGGGCTTGTTGTCCGGCACGACGGACGTGGACAGCTGCTTGCCGAGGCCCTGCGCGACGATGCGCGCGTTGATGTCGGCCGAGCCCCCGGGCGGGAAGCCCACGATCATCCGGATCGGCTTGCCGGGATAGGTGTCCGAGGCCAGCGCGGGCGTGGCCGCGATGGTGGGCAAAACAATGGCTGCCGCCAGCAATGCATGGGCGAGTTTGTGCATGGTGTCTCCTTTTTATTTTGAAAGCGGATTCGGGCGCAGCGAGGAGGCTGGCTATGGCTGGTTGGACAGCAGCCAGCCAAGCGCGTCCTGGATCGTGGGGTTGTCCTGGATGGGATGCGCATCCAGCGCCGCGGCCGTGGCCTTGAAGCGCGCTTCGACACCGGGCAGGACCAGTGAGGGAAGCCCGGCGCGTGCGAGTTCCTTTTGCGCTTCCAGTACCTCGTGCGTGCGGCGCCTGGCGTGGATGGTGTGGGTGCGGACCAGCATGTCGATAAAGCCGGCCAGCGGTGCTTCATCGATGTCGCGCAGCACGCCATAGAGCTTGTCGCGCACGCCTTGCTTCTCGGCGGCCATCAGCAGCTCCACGGACAGGGCTTCCATGCCCTTGGTGAAGACGCTGCGCAGGATCTTCAGCGAGATCGCATCACCGGCTACGCCGCCTTCGACGGCTTCAGCCTTGCCGCCGGCCGCGTTGACCAGCTTGCAGAATTCGGCGGCGGATGCGCCGGCGCACAGCAGCGGGGTGCGATGCAGCGACAGCGAGATGGCGCCCATCACGGCCACGTCGACATACGCGAGCCCGGCTGCGGATGCCGCGGCGGCGGCCCTGCGTTTGTCCTCGGGGCTGGCGGTCGTCAGGTCCGCGTAGCTTGCGCCTGCTTTCATGTGCGCATGGCAGTTCCCCGCGACGGCCAGCGCAGCCGATCCGAATACGCAGGACAAGACCCAGTCGGCCGAGGCGAGCCAGGGGCCGATTTCCGCATGGACGGGAAGGCCCCGGGCGGTGGCGAGTTCCTTGCCCGCGGGGGAGAGGCAGGTGTCGCAGAGGTGGAGCTGCACGCCCGGCAGGCTTGCCAGGGCGGTGGCGTAGCAACGGCCGACTTCCCCCAGGCCAATGATTGCGATGTTCAAGACTATCTCCTGGCTGATTTCGGCCAAGAGTACATAAAAAAAACAGTCGCAACAATCTGAAATGACTAACCTGCGGGTATACCTCTAAGTTTCCGGCCAAGTTTGCGACTCTTTTCGCAGGGCCGAGCTGGATTTGTACTCAATTTGTTTTGTCGGCGGCTTCGTCGCCGGCGTCGGCATCGTGCTGCAACCCCGCCGGCGCCGAGTTCAGGCGGCGGCTCATGAAGCGCTGGTTGGAGATATGGAGGTGGACCGACATAAGCTGCGCGGCCAGCTCGCCGTTGTGCAGCTCCATCGCCAGCACGATGTCCTGGTGATGATGCAGGCTGCGCCTGAGGTCATCGAGTTCATAGAGGAAGAACGAGCGGACGATGACTGGCATGTCGATCATCGTCTCCAGCATGGACTTCAGGCGGTTGGAGCCGGATGCCTCCAGCAGCAGGCGGTGGAAGGCGCTGTTCGCCGCCTGTATTTCCGCAATGGCGTCATCCCCTTTGGCGCCGGCTTCGATCACGGCCGCCATGCGCGCGTTGCAAGCCTTGAGCGCGGTGATGGTCTGCGCATCCGCCCGCTCGGCGGCAAGCCTGGCCGCGTACGGCTCCAGCAGCGAGCGCAGGCTGAACATCTCCTCGATGTCCCAACGCGTCCAGCCCGCGACAAACACGCCGCGGCCGGTCTGCGCCACGGCCAGCCCGTCGTCGATCAGGCGTTTGAGGGCGGCCCGCACGGGCGTCCTGCTGACGCCCATTTCCTCGGCGATGTGTTCTTCCTTCAGCTGCGTGCCCGCCGTGTAGTGACCTGCCACGATGCGCTTTTTCAGCTGCTCGTAGGTCTGTTCGCTTCCTTTTTTCATAGCTGGCTTTGTTCTTTCCGGGGCGTGCCCATGCCGGGCGGCGCGCGATGTCCTCGGCGCGACTGGGATGCAATTTGCGCGCAAGCGAGCACACCATGCGCGGCGGCAATCGTATCAGACCGCATGTCGGTGCCGGAAACGCCCCTGGGGGAGGCGGGCAGGAATAGCCATTGTCTTGGTGAGGCGATTGAGGCACGTCTTCGCTTTGTGTATTCGATTTGTATTCGTTTTTGCTGCATGCGGAAGGAATTCCGCTTTTTTTGGCTGTATTTTTCTTGTTCAATCCTTTCCTTGCCTTTAATTGTACTTTTTTTGTATTATTCGGGGATCGCAAGCGCGCTGCAGGCGCGAGCGGGCAAACAGGCGGCCGCAAGAGCCCCTCTACTTCAAGACACCAAAGGAAACGAAAGGAAAGCCATGACCATCTCCCCGGAACAGATCACGCGCCTGAAGGCGCTCGGCGCGGCCACGATCCACGAGGCGCAAGGGCAGAAGGGCGCGGTCGACGTTGGCCTCAAGCCGCTGGACCCCACCTTGCGCATGGCCGGGCCGGCAGTGACGGTGGACCTGCGTCCCAGCGACAACCTGATGATTCACTACGCGCTGACCAAGACCAAGCCGGGCGACGTGCTGGTGGTCGATGCCAAGGGCTTTCTCGAAGCCGGCCCATGGGGCGACCTGCTGACGCTCGCCGCGCAGAAGCTCGGCCTGGCCGGGCTTGTGGTCAACGGTTCGGTACGCGACGGCAACGCCATCATCGAGATGGGTTTCCCGGTATTCTGCCGGGGGCTGTCGATCAAAGGCACCAACAAGCATCAGCCAGGCCGCGTAAACGTGCCGGTGAGCCTTGGCGGCGTGGTGGTGAATCCCGGCGACATCATCGTGGGCGACCGCGACGGCCTGGTGGTGGTCGACGCGAACGAGGTAGGCAGCGTGATTGCCAGGAGCGCCGACCGCGAACTGAAGGAAGCGAAGATTCGCGAAGAGCTGGAGAAGGGCAAGACGATGGTCGAGCTGCTCGGGCTGGGGGATACGCTGCAGCGCTACGGGCTGGTTTAACGGCGGGCAGTACTGCGCGGCGGCAATTACGCGGCAGCGGCTCGGGGCAGCGTCGGATCGCGGTTAGGGGGGGCACAGTCGGGGGGGCACAGTCGTGCCCCTTTTTGCCATTCAAGGCGCCAGCAGCAGGCGCTCGATGCAGGCCCTGCGCTCTTCCTTCTGCGCCGCGGTGCCCTGGTGGGAAAGGAGGGACTCCGACAATTCATAACTGTATAGTGCGAACGCCCTGGCGCGCGCCTCGGGGATGTCGAACCCGAGTGCGCTGAAGCACTGCGAGATATAGGACAGGCGCTTGGCATCCACCTCGTCGAGCACCTGGCGCACCCGCTCTTCCCGGCGGGCCCAGGCGCGGATGGCAAGCTCCGTTGACGCCGCTTCTTGCGCGGCGGTACCCCGGAACGGCAATGTGAGCAGATCCCGGACCAGCTCCCGGGGCGGCAGGCCGCGGCGCTCGAAGCGGTAGATGATCTGCTCGGTGGCCTCATCGCGCCATGCGGTCAGCATGCGCTGCAGCAGGTCTTCACGATCCTTGAAGTGCCAGTAGAAGCTGCCGCGCGTGACTTCCAGTTCCTTGGCCAGCACTTCGACACGCACTGCGTCTACGCTGCGGCTGACCAGCAGATTGCGGGCAGCCATGATCCAGTCTTCCGGCGTAAGTTGGTTGCGAGGGGCTGCGGAACTTGTCCCCGTGCCTTTGGGCATAGTGCCTCCAATAAGTATGGAGAGGATTGTACTTCCCTCCTTCAATACACATATGTACGGTTAGGTTCTCGGCATATCCGGGGGTAAACACCGATGAATCCGCCGAAATCCTCGCTTGACCGGATGCATTTCCATTCCTACCATACACATACGTATGTGTATGGAGAAATTGAGATGAGTCAGCATGAAGGCGTCGGCTTGACCTTGACCGCCGCGGAACACCAAACCAACTACTTTGACCAGGGCACGGGCAAGCCGCTGTTCCTGCTGCATGGATCGGGGCCGGGCGTGTCCGGCTGGTCGAACTGGAAGGGCGTAATGGGCGAACTTGCCAAGACCTTCCGCGTCATCGTTCCGGACATCGCCGGCTTCGGCTTTACCGAATTCAAGGAAGGCACGAAGTACGACATCAAGCTGTGGGTGCGGCATCTGGCCGGCATCATGGACGCACTGGATATCGAGAAGGCTTCGTTTGTCGGCAACTCCTTTGGCGGTGCGCTCTCCGTGGGCCTGGCCGTGTTCGATCCGAAGCGCGTCGAGCGCCTGGTGCTGCTGGGCACGCCGGCAGGGGAGTTCGAGCAGACGCCGGGCCTGCGCTCGGCGTGGGAGTACGAACCGTCGCCGGAGAACATGGAAAGGACAATGCGCCTGTTCCCTTTCGACCAGTCGATCATCACCCCGGAGATGGTGCAGTCCCGCTACGAGGCCAGCGCCCGTCCCGGCGCGCAGGATGCGTTGCGCAAGCTGCTGCCCAAGCCGAATGCGCAAGGCCCGACCCTCGTCAAGGGCTTCCCGCCAGCTGCCATCGCCAAGATCGAGGCGCCTACGCTGGTGTTGCACGGACGCGAAGACCGCGTGGTGCCGCCGGCATGCGGCCAGTTGCTGGCAAGCACGATCCCGCAGGCGGACCTGCACCTGTTCGGGCAATGCGGGCACTGGGTCCAGACCGAGCGGCGCGCCGATTTCCTGAACCTGGTCGGCAACTTCTGCGCATAAGACCATGAGCCGCAACGTCCTCGAAAAGGTCCTTCACCAGCTCACGGTGGATCGCTCGGCCAAGCAGCGCTTTCGCGACGATGCCGATGCCTACCTGCGGCGCTTTGCCTTCAGCGAGGCCCAGCGGGCCATGTTGATGCAGTTCGATGTGCTTGGCCTGCAGCAAGCGGGTGTCAACCCGATGCTGACCATGGGCTTCTGGCAGGAGCTGTCCCCGGAGCGCGACATGCGCGCCTACATGAAGAAGCTGCGTCCRGTCGGCTCGGCCGAGACGTTGCACAGCGCCGCCTTGAAGCGCTAGGAACAGGAACAGGAACAAAGATGGGAAAGATCGTAGGTGGCTTCCTGGTGCCCCATGACCCGGTGATGTTCGTCGCGCCCGAGGCGCCGGCACCCGCGGTGCGCGAGCGCATGTGGAACGCCTTCAAGACTTGCGCGGCGCGGCTGGCCGGGCTGGCGCCCACCAGCGTGGTGATCGTGGGCGCGGACCACTACATGCTGTTTGGCACGGGTTGCCTGCCCAGCTACCTGATCGGCACGGGCGATGTCGATGGCCCGCTCGACGCCATGCCGGGCCTCAAGCGCGGCGTGATACCGAACAGCGAAGCGCTGGCGGCGCATATCGCTGCCGAAGGCCATGCGAACGGGTTCGACTGGGCGGTGGCGCGCGCGTTGACGGTGGATCACGCCATCGGCATTCCGAACCAGCTGATGGTGCAGCCGATGCGGGAAGCGGGCCACGCCGTCGGCACCATCCCGGTGTACCTCGCCGCCGGCGTCGACCCTTATATCCGGATGGCGCGCGCCATCCAGGTCGGCCGCCAGATCCGCGATGCGGTCAGCGCCTATCCGGAGGATGAACGGGTTGTGGTGATCGGCAGCGGCGGCATCAGCCACTGGGTCGGCACGGCGGAGATGGGCCGGGTCAACGAGGTGTTCGATCGCGAGATCCTGGCTTATGCCGAACGCAACGACCTGCAGGCGCTTGCTGCGCTCAGCGACGAGTACATCCTCGCCAACGGCGGCAACGGCGGCATGGAGATTCGGAACTGGGCCTGCGCAATGGGCGCGCTGGAAGGCGCGCGCGGCGAGACCATCGCCTACGAAGCCGTCCCGGAATGGGTGACAGGCCTGGGATTTGTCCAGCTGCACCTGCAGTGACGCAATATCCGGCGCTTGCGCCGGGCAAGAAGGAATGACAGCGATGAGCAATAAAGTTTTCCTGATCCAGCGTGAAGCGCTGGCGCCGGGCCAGGTGTGCAAGGTCGAGACATCGGGCTGCCCGCTGGCTGTCTACAACATCGACGGCGAGTACTTCGCCACCAGCGATGTTTGCACGCATGCCACGGCATCCCTGTCCGAAGGCGAGATCGTGGATGGCGACCTGATCGCCTGCCCGGTCCACGACGGCCAGTTTCATATCCCGACCGGACAGGCCGTCGGGTTCCCGTGCACCGTCGACCTGCGCACGTACAAGGTCATCGTCGAGGCTGACCAGATCTACGCCGATCTCGACGAAGAATCCGAAGCGGCGTCGTCGGCTATCTGAAGCCATTGAGAGAGTGAACATGACACACGACTGCAGCGGCAACTGCGAACGCTTGCGCAAGGATCCCGCCAGCGCGCCCCTGCGCGACCTGGATCGCCTGTTGGACCTGAACGCTGGCAGGCTGTCGCGCCGCGTCTACTGGGACCAGCGCATCTACGAACAGGAACTGGAAAAGATCTTCGCGCGCAGCTGGCTCTTTCTCGCGCATGAATCGCAGATTCCCAAGGCGGGCGACTACGTCACCACCTATATGGCGGAAGACAACGTGATCGTGGTGCGGCAAAAGGACGCTTCCATCCGTGCCTTCCTGAACACCTGCCCGCATCGCGGCAACAAGCTGAACTTCACCGACGCGGGCAACGCGCGCAGCTTTGTCTGCAACTACCATGGCTGGAGCTTTGGCATCGATGGCGCCTTGCGTGGCATGGCGGGGCAGGAGCTGTTCGAGGCCAGCGGCATGGACCGCTCGGAACACGGCTTGCACCCGGTTGCCAAGGTTGCGAGCTACAAGGGGCTGGTGTTCGGCAACATGGATCCGGACGCGCCCTCGCTGGAGGACTTCCTGGGCGACTTCCGCTACTACCTCGACGTCATGCTGGACATGGACGGCGAGGGCACGGAGTTTGTCGGCAGCTGCGTCAAGTCGGTGATTAACTGCAACTGGAAAGTCCCGGTCGAGAACTTCATCGGTGATATCTACCACGCGTTGTGGACCCATGACTCCGCCGCGCGCGCCATGCTTGGCGGCCCGGTGGCCGAGGTCTTCAAGGATCCGGATTCGTACCATGTCAATGTCAACGGGCACGGCTGGGAATTCAACCTGGACGTCGTCGGCAATGCCGCGACCCTGGGCGACAAGGAGATCCGCAAGTACCTGTACGGGATCCAGCCGCTGGTGGCAAAGCGGCTCGGCGAGTTCCGCTCCAGGATGATCGGTTCGATCTCCTCGGTGAGCGTCTTTCCGAACCTGTCTTTCCTGCCGGGACAGAACACCTTCCGCGTCTGGCATCCGCGCGGCCCGGGCAAGATCGAGCTGCACACCTGGACCATTGTCAACAAGAGCGCGCCGCAGGACATCAAGGATCGCTGGCTGAAGGGCACCATGCTGACGTTCTCGCCCTCCGGTGTGTTCGAGATGGACGATGGCGAGAACTTCGAGTTCTCCACCCGCACCAATGCCGGCTTCGTCACGCGCCAGCAAGACCTGTACATGGGCCTGGGCCTCGACTCCCGGCTGGAGGGCAGCGAGCTGCCTGGCAATGTCTATCGCAACCAGGTGAACGAAGCCAACCACCGCGCGTTTTACCAGCGCTGGCTGGACCTGATGCAGGCGCGCGCCTGGGATGAAGTCCCGGTGCGCGACAAGCCAAGCTTGCCTGAGAGCGCGTTCGTCAACGACAGCCTGAAGGAGGTCGCATGAGCGCGCTCCCCCAACCGCTGCCACAGGCCCTGGCGCTGCAGGCGGTGGACCTTGCCACCGCCCATCGGGTGCAGCAGTTCCTCTATCGCGAGGCGCGCCTGCTCGACAGCGAGGCGTGGAGCGACTGGCTGGCGCTGATGACGGACGACATCCACTACTGGATGCCGGCCATCGAGAACCGCCGCCGCGCGGACAAGCTGGGTGCCTACGGCGTGGGGCGTGGCGCGTATTTCGACGACAACCACTTCGACCTGGAACGCCGCGTGGCCCGCTTCAAGCAACCCTCCGCGTGGGCCGAGGATCCGCCGACCCGCCATGTGCACGTCATCAGCAATATCGAAGCGTACGCGGGCGCGGCCGATGGCGAGTTCATCGTGCATTCGGTCTTCGTCAACTACCGCAGCCGGGGCGAGGCGGACAACGATCTGTTGCTTGGCCGGCGCGAGGACGTGCTGCGCGTCCATGGCGAGGATTTTCGGATCGCCCGGCGCAAGATTGTCATCACGCAGTCCCTGCTGATGTCCAAAAACCTCAATACCTTCTTCTGACCATGGGCTGGCTCGATAACGATGTGGCATTGGTGACCGGCGCCAACTCAGGCATTGGCCTGGCGGTCACCCGCAGATTCCTGGCGGAGGGCGCAGCCGGCGTCGGCGTGCTGGTGCGCAACGCGCAGAGCGCTGACGCCATGCGCGCGGAGTTTGGCGACCGCGTGGCGATCACCGTGGGCGACGTGCGCTCGGAAGACGCCAACGCGCAGGCGGTGCAGGCCACCGTCAAAGCCTTCGGCAAGCTCGACACCCTGGTTGGCAACGCTGGCGTATGGGATCACTTCGCCACGCTGCGCAAGCTGGAGCCGGGTGTGGTCAGCGCGACCTTTCGCGAGGTGTTCGACGTCAACGTGCTGGGCTACCTCCTGGCCGCCCATGCCGCCGCGCCCGCACTGCGTGAGCGCCGCGGCAGCATGATCTTCACGCTGTCGAACGCCAGTTTTTATGCCGGCGGCGGCGGCCCGGTCTACGTGGCCTCCAAGCACGCCTGCGTCGGCCTGATCCGGCAGCTGGCCTACGAGCTGGCGCCGGAGATCCGCGTGAACGGCGTGGCCCCCGGTGGCACCGTAACGCCGCTGAAGGGCCCGGAATCCCTTGGCAAGCAGGAGGCCCGGCTGTCTGAGATCCCCGGCTTCTCGGACGCCGTGGCCAACGCGATGCCGCTGGGCTTCATCGCCCAGCCGGAGGACCACACCGGGCACTACGTGCTGCTGGCATCGCGCACCAATTCCCCGGCCACCACGGCCGCCATCCTGCAAAGCGACTGCGGCTGGGAAGTCCGCGGGCGGCCAGGCCGGCGCTAGCCGATCAGCATGAGATAAGAACGAGACATGAACGAGACAAGATGAACGCCCCCAACGCATCGCCCAACGCCGCACCCAACGCACCCAACGCACCCAACGCACCCAACGCACCCCCTCGCGCCTCGCACGCTGCCTTGCGCAACGTCTTCGCCCGCGCGCGTCTGCCGGTCATGGGCGCGCCCATGTTCCTGGTCTCCGGCCCGGAACTGGTGGCCGCCAGCCTCAAGGCCGGCATCATCGGCACCTACGCCGCCCCGAATGCGCGCAACCTGGCCGCGCTCGATGCGGCGCTGGCGCAGATCGCAGCCGAGGCAGCCCAGCACCCGCAAGTGCCGTGGGCACTGAACATGATCGTCCACAGCAGCTATGACCGCTTCGACGCGGAAATGGCACTGGTGGAACGGTATCGCCCAGGCATCGTGACCACGGCGCTGGGCAGCCCCCGGCGCGTGCTCGAACGCGTGCACGGCTACGGCGGGCTGGTGATGGCGGATGTCATCTCGCCGGCGCTGGCTCGCAAGGCGATCGCTGCCGGCGTCGACGGCCTGGTGCTGGTCACCAGCGGTGCCGGCGGCCACACCGGCACCTATCACCCCTTCGCCTTCCTGGCGGAAGTGCGCCGCTTCTGGGACGGCCCGGTTGGGTTGGCGGGCGCCATATCCAGCGGTGCGCAGATACGGGCCGCGCAGTTGCTGGGCGCCGATTTCGTGGTGGTCGGCACCCGCCTGATCGCAACGCGGGAGAGCATGGCGGCGCCCGCTTACCGCGACATGCTGGTGGCCAGCAATATGGAGGACCTGGTGCAGTCCACCGCCGTATCGGGCGTGATGGCGAACTGGCTCAAGCCGACGGTTGCGGCGGCGGGATTCACCCCCGACAAGCTCAAGGAGGAGAAGAAGATCGATTTCTCCGGCGACATTGCCTCGGCGCCGAAGGCATGGCGGGACGTATGGTCGGCAGGCCATGGTGTCGGCGCGATCGATGCGGTCGGCTCGGTCGAGGACGTGGTCACGGCGCTGGCTGACAGCTATGCCGCCTGCCTGGCGGGAGAAGCTGAGCAGATCCTGCAGTTGCTGCCGAGATATCGCGCAGCCCAGGCCGCCGCCGTGGAGCGGCTCGCCGCCGCCTGACCTGACGGACAAGCAGGCAAAGACCAGACAACAAGCATCACGAGGTAGACGACGATGAAAGATACCCCCATCCAGCAGGCGGCCGAGGCTCTGTACCAGGCCCGCCGCGAGCGCAGCCCCATCGCCAGGATCTCGGAGACCTTCGGCATCGACGGACTCGAGGCGGCCTATGCCGTTGCCGCCGCCAACACGGGACGCGCGCTGCGCGAAGGCCGCGTCATCAGCGGCAAGAAGATCGGCCTGACATCGAAGGCCGTGCAGGCGCAATTAGGCGTCAACCAGCCGGATTTCGGCGTGTTGTTCGCGGACATGGAGTTCCTGTCCGGCGCGGCCATTCCCTCGGGCTCACTGATCCAGCCGAAGGCGGAAGGGGAGGTCGCCTTCGTCATCGGCCGCGATCTTGATGACGAAGCAATGACCTGGGGGCGTTTCCTTCGTGCCATCGAATTCGCATTGCCCGCCATCGAGATCGTCGACAGCGCCATCCAGGACTGGAAGATCACGCTGGTCGATACGGTGGCGGACAACGCGTCCTGCGGTCTCTACGTGCTCGGCACCGATCCGAAGCGCGTGACCGACCTGGCGCTGGCCGACTGCGCGATGCGTTTTACGCGCAACGCCGAACCGGCGTCGGAGGGCAACGGCGCCGCCTGCCTGGGCCACCCGCTGCATGCCGCCTGGTGGCTGGCACGCACCATGACCGTGATGGGCGAGCCGCTGCGGGCTGGCGACGTCGTGCTCTCTGGCGCGCTTGGGCCCATGTTCAAGATCGGCAGTGGCGACGCGCTGCATTTGGAGATCGAAGGGCTGGGGCAGGTGCGCTGCCACGTGGATTGACGCTAACGCCCGTCGCAAGAACGGGCGATTCGGAGACAACAATGGGAATCAAATACGCTGCCGCAATTGCGGCGGGGATCATGGTGTCCGCGTGGGCCGCTCGGGGCTGCATCCTCGCCAAGCTGGAGGAGGGCGCATGGACGCAAACCAATTGACTCGCGCGTCCGCCGTCGGCCGCCGCGCCGCCGGACCGGATGCTGGCCTTTGGCTGGCGGAGCCCAGCATCCTGCGCACCGACCTGCCCGATGGCAGCTTTGTCTTGCGCTCCTCGGTACCGCTGGCAGATTTCGATCGCTGCATCGGCGATTGGCTAGCACGATGGGCGGCCAAGGCGCCTGCGCGCGTCTTCCTGGCGGAGCGCCGGGGTTCGGGCTGGCATACCGTCAGCTACGGCGAGGCCCATGCCACGGTCCGCAATATCGGCCAGGCGTTGCTGGATCTCGATATTGCGCCGGAAGATCCCGTGGTCGCGCTGTCGGACAACAGCGTGAACCTGGCGCTGCTGTCGCTGGCTGCCATGCACGTGGGACTGCGCATCGCTGTGGTGTCGTCAGCCTATGCCAGGATGAGCAGCGATCACGCCAAACTGCACGCCATCCTCGCCAGCCTGCATCCCGGCCTTGTCTATGCGGAGGACGCCGCCTTGTACGGGGCGGCGATACGGCGTGCCGGGCTCTCGTGTCCCGTGGTCTATGCGCAGGGCGCGGCCGGCGGCGAGCTGCCGTTCTCCGCGCTGTGCGCGGCCAGCGCCGGGCCCGGCGTGGATGAGGCGCTGCGCAGCATCACGGGGGCCACCATCGCTCGCATCCTGCTGACTTCCGGCTCCACCGGGGCGCCCAAGCTGGTGCCGAATACGCACGAGATGCTGTGCGCCAACCAGCAGATGATCGCGCAGTGCTGGCCGTTCGTCGATGAAACGCATCCCGTGGTGCTGGACTGGCTGCCTTGGAGCCATACCTTCGGCGCCAACCACAATTTCAACCTGGTGCTGCGCAATGGCGGCGCCCTGTACATCGACGACGGCCGCCCCGCGCCGGGCCTGATCGAGCGGACCATCGAGGGCATCCGCCAGGTTCGCCCGACGCTGTTCTTCAATGTGCCCAAGGGCTATGACGCGCTGCTGCCCTACCTGGAGGCGGATGAAGCCTTGGCCACGGCGCTGTTCGAGCGGCTGGACATGCTGTTCTTCGCGGCCGCGGCCCTGCCGCAGAAGACTGCGGAGCGCCTGCGCGCGGTGGCGCGCGGCGCCCGGCATCGATCGTTGTTCTTCACAACGGAGTGGGGTTCGACGGAGACTTCGCCGGTGGTGACCAGCGCGCATTTCTCGTCTTCGGACCCGCGCAATATCGGTGTGCCTGTTCCCGGCGTAGAGCTGAAGTTCGTGCCGTGCCAGGGCAAGCACGAACTGCGGGTGCGCGGGCCGTCGATCTTCGCTGGCTATCTCGGTGACGAGGAGAAGACGCGCGCCGCGTTCGACGAGCAAGGCTTCTACTGCATGGGCGATGCGGGCCGGCTCGCCGATCCGGCCGACCCGAACAGCGGCGTCATCTTCGATGGCCGGGTGTCCGAAGACTTCAAGCTGACGACGGGCACCTGGGTATCGGTCGGCTCGCTGCGCGTGCGCGCGGTCTCGGCGATGTCGCCCTATGCGCTGGATATCGTCGTTACCGGGCACGATCGCGATGAAGTCGGCCTGCTGGTGTTTCCCAGCGCGAAGCTGCGTGCGCTTGCCAACGACCAGGACGGCACGCTTTGCGGCAAGTCGCTGGGGCTGGTGCCGGCGGTGCAGCGAGCGCTTGGCGCGGTGCTGGCCGACCTTGGCAGGGGTGCCGGGTCTTCCCAGCGGCCGGCGCGCGCGGTGCTGCTGTCCGCTGCGCCGGCGATCGAGCAGGGCGAAATCACCGACAAGGGCTACATCAACCAGCGTGCGGTACTGACGCTGCGCGCCGGCGATGTGGACCGCCTCTATTCGGACTGCGAGTCCGTGATCTATCCAGACAGAATATCCCAGGGCTAACGGAAGCAAAATCATGACCCAAAAACTGAAGGCCGCGATCGTCGGCTCCGGCAATATCGGCACGGACCTGATGATCAAGATCCTGCGCCATGGCCAGCACCTCGAAATGGGCGTGATGGTCGGCATCGACCCCGCCTCGGACGGTCTTGCGCGCGCCGCCCGGCTTGGGGTTGCCACGTGCGCGACGGGCGTGGCTGGCCTGGTCGACATGCCGGCGTTCGCCGATATCGACATCGTGTTCGATGCCACCTCGGCTGGCGCCCATATCGAGAACGACAAGCTGTTGCGCGCACGCAAGCCGGGTATTCGCGTGGTCGACCTGACGCCGGCCGCCATCGGGCCGTATTGCGTCCCCGTGGTCAACCTCGACGCCAACCTCGATGGCCGCAACGTCAACATGGTCACCTGCGGCGGGCAGGCCACCATTCCCATCGTCGCGGCGGTTGCCTCGGTGGCACAGGTCCATTACGCGGAGATCGTGGCATCGATCTCCAGCAAGTCGGCCGGACCGGGAACCCGCGCCAATATCGACGAGTTCACGGAGACCACCTCCCGTGCGCTGGAAGTGGTGGGTGGCGCCCGCAAGGGCAAGGCCATCATCGTGCTCAATCCGGCGGAGCCGCCGCTGTTGATGCGCGACACGGTGTACACGCTGTCGGATATGGCGGACACCACGCGCATCGAGGCAGCGGTGGAGGCCATGGTGGCTCGCGTCAACGCCTACGTGCCCGGCTACCGGCTCAAGCAACGGGTGCAGTTCGAGCGATTCGACGAAAGCCAGCCGCTGAACATCCCGGGTGTCGGGCGCATGAGCGGGCTGAAGACCTCGGTCTTCCTCGAAGTGGAGGGCGCCGCTCACTATCTGCCCGCCTATGCCGGCAACCTAGACATCATGACTTCGGCAGCGCTGGCCACCGCCGAGCAGCTCGCACGGCGCGAGCTTGCCGCGCGCGAGGCCGCGGTAGCGTGAAGAACCCAAGCCCAGGACAAAGCCCAGGACAAAAGATGGAACCCAAGCTCTATATCTCCGATGTGACCCTGCGGGACGGCTCGCACGCCATCCGCCACCAGTACAGCATTGCGCAGGTCAAGGCCATTGCGCGCGCGCTGGACGAGGCCAACGTCGATTCAATCGAAGTCGCGCATGGCGATGGTCTGCAAGGCTCCTCATTCAACTACGGCTTCGGCGCGCACAGCGACGTGGAGTGGATCGCAGCCGCCGCCGAATCTGTCACCCGCGCCAAGATCGCCACCTTGCTGCTGCCGGGAATCGGCACCACGCATGACCTGCGCGCCGCCTATGATGCCGGGGCTCGCGTGGTCCGGGTGGCAACGCATAGCACCGAGGCGGACATTTCCCGCCAGCATATCGAGTACGCGCGGGAACTCGGCATGGATACCGTGGGCTTCCTGATGATGAGCCACATGACAACGCCGCAGGCTCTCGCCCAGCAAGCCAAGCTGATGGAAAGCTACGGCGCCACCTGCGTCTATGTGGTGGACTCCGGCGGTGCACTGACCATGAACGACGTGCGCGACCGCTTCCGCGCCTTCAAGGACGTGCTGGATCCCGCCACGCACACCGGCATGCATGCGCACCACAACCTCAGCCTGGGCGTGGCCAACTCCATCGTCGCGGTCGAGGAGGGCTGCAACCGGATCGACGCCAGCCTGGCCGGGATGGGCGCCGGCGCGGGCAATGCGCCGCTGGAGGTGTTCATTGCTGCGGCCGAGCGCCAGGGCTGGTCGCATGGCTGCGACCTCTACAAGCTGATGGACGCCGCAGACGACCTGGTGCGCCCCCTGCAGGACCGTCCGGTGCGGGTCGACCGCGAGACGCTCGCCCTGGGCTATGCAGGCGTGTATTCGAGCTTCCTGCGGCACGCGGAAACGGCGGCTGCCCAGCATGACCTGAAAGCGGTCGACATCCTGGTTGAACTCGGCAAGCGCCGCATGGTGGGGGGGCAGGAAGACATGATCGTGGATGTCGCCCTGGATCTGAAGGCACGGCAACTGGAAGCGCAAGATGGCGCCCGACACTGAAGCGCAGCTGGCGCGGCCAGCGGACCAGGCCGAGCCGGCGATGACTCTGACCATCGCGCCCGCGGGTGTCCAGTTGCGGTGTGCGCCCGGCGCGTCGCTGCTGGATACCGCCGTGTCGCAAGGCTTCTTCCCGAAACACAGTTGCCGCCGGGGTGAGTGCAATGCGTGCGAGGCACGGGTGATCGCCGGGGAGGTCGCATACCCTGCCGGCTTCATCCCGGAAGGGGTGCGGCCGGGGCACTGCCTGACCTGCGTGGCGCGGCCGGTGACCGATGTCATCATCGAAGCGCCGGAAGTCGGCGCCATTCCCGGCCGCCGGGTGGTGCAAGCGCCCGCGCGGGTGGCGCAGGTGCGCCGGGTGAGCCCGGACGTGGCCATCGTGTCGTTGCACGTGCAGGGAGGGACGGATTTCTCGTTTTCCCCCGGCCAGTATATGGACGTGATCCTGCGCGACGGCACGCGGCGCAGCTATTCCATGGCAAACGCGCCGGATGCGCAGGGCACGATCGAATGGCATGTCCGCGCAATGCCCGGCGGGCGGTTCTCGCCGCATGTGTATGAGAAGCTGAAACAGAGGGACGTGCTGCGGCTGGAAGGGCCGTTCGGGGCGTTCACCCTGCAGGAGTCCGATGCCCCGGTCATCCTGCTGGCATCCGGCACGGGCTACGCGCCAATTGCCTCGTTCATGCGTAGCCACCACGAGGCGCTCGCAAGGCGAGGTGCCACGCTTTATTGGGGCGGCCGGCGCAAGGAAGATCTCTACGCGTGGGACGACGCGGCGCACTGGGCTGCTTCCAGCGAACGCTTGCGTTTCGTTCCCGTGCTGTCCGAGCCGGATGGCTCATGGACAGGGCGCACGGGCTTTGTGCACGAGGCGGTCGCTTGCGACTTCCCGGATCTCTCGGCGTTTGAGGTGTACGCCTGTGGCAATCCGCTGATGGTGGATGCAGCCAGCCACGTGCTGACGCGCGACAACGGGCTGCTTCCGGGCCGGTTCCATAGCGATGCGTTCATCACGGCAATCAAGCCGGCAAGATAGACGCCACGCTTTTCGTCAGGAAAGCGCGGCTCAGTGCAGCCGCGTGCCCGCCGCCAGCAAACGCTCCAGCCCCTGGGCCAGCGTCATCCCCAGCGCGCGTCCCCAGCCGTGGATGGCGAGCACGTGCCGGCGGTAGACGGCATGGTGGAGCACGGCGGCAAACCTGCCTTCGATATGCCAGCCGCTCTCCTTGCCCGGCGCGGCCAGGCTGGCGATGGCGCTGCTTCCCGCCAGGCAGACCAGCGAGCCATAGTCGCGATACCGGAACCCCTCGGTGTGCTTGCCCGCCAAGCGCCGTGGCAATGCTTGCGCAAGATACAGCGCTTGCTGATAGGCAACCTGCGCGCGCGTGGGGAGCTCTGCATCGAGGTCCTGGGGCCGGCAGCTGGCGCAGTCGCCGATCGCGTAGATATGTTCGTCCTCGACGCTCTGCAGGGTGGGCAGCACGCGGATCTGCCCTTTGGCATTGACCGGCAGCCCGAAGCTGGCCAGCATGCCCGGCGCGGCTATGCCGGCCGCCCACACCACGACATCCGCCTGCATGGGTCCCTGGCCGGCCATGGTCAGGCCGCTCTCGCTCACGGACGTCACGCGGGCGCCGCACTGGACGCGGATGTTCAGCCGCGCGAGCTGCTCGCCGGTGCGATCCGCGATCCGGGCGCCGAGGCCGGGGAGCACCCCGGGGGAAGCTTCGATCAGGCAGATGTCCACGTCCTTCACCGGGTCGAGCCGGTGGATGCCGTAACGGTTCAGCACGCTGGACGTGCGGCGCAACTGGGCCGCGAGCTGCACGCCGGTGGCGCCCGCGCCGACGATGGCGACGCGGACTGTGCCGGTGGGCGCTTGCGGCTGTGCCGCGGCCTGCGCGGTCTTGCGGCGCAAGGCGGTGAACACGCGGTCGCGCACCTGCTCCGCGCTGCTCACGCTGTCCAGCGTCAGGGCGTGCTCACGCGCGCCGGGCACGCCGAAGTACTGCGTGACGCCGCCAACGGCAAGCACCAGCTTGTCGTAGCCGATGGACTGGATCTTTGCGCCCTCGCCATGGCCGGTGCCGGCGATAGCCACGGAGATGGTGCGGTTGATGCGATCCACCGCCTGCAGGTCGCCCTGCACGTAGCGGAAGCGATGGCGCTCGGCCTGCAGCGCGAAGGACGTATGGTGAACCACGGGCTCGAGCCTGCCCGCGGCCACTTCATGCAGCAGTGGCTTCCACAGGTGCGTGGGGCTGCGGTCGACCAGCACGATTTCAGCGAGCCCTGGCTTGCCTAGCCGCCTGGCGAGGCGGGTGGCGACCTGCAGTCCGGCGGCGCCGCCGCCGACGATCACGATGGTGTTCATGGGAAACTCCGTGATTGCGGTCTTGTTGCTGCGAGCGGCTCCGGCCGCTGCTTGCCGTCCACCATGCACTCCAACGCATGGAAGTCCGGCCAGGGCGCATCCGGCGATCCTGAGAGCACGGCGGATCCCCCTGCCTGGCGCGGCGCATCGTCATACGCTGGCTGAACACTGGCTGTGTGCATGCCGACGGCTTGCGCGGCGCGCAGGCTGCTCGGCGTGGCGCCAACCAGCAAGGCGCGGTGCGCCGGTACGTCGGCCGTGCGCAGGATCAGCCGGTAAAGCTCGATCTCGGTTTCCCGGGGCAGCAGCGCGTCCGCCGTGGCGACGACGGTAAAGCGGCCCATCCAGTCCGGCCCGATGGCGCTATCGAGCAGGAGGTGCAGCGTGCGCGATGCGACCGGCGCGGCAAGCGCCAGCCGCGCGCCGCCCAGCTCCGCGCTGCGCATGAGCTGCGTGGCCTGGGCACGGATTTCGGCCGGCTTGCCGGCACGCACGCCGGTGCAAGCATCCTCATGCGAGTGGAGCAGGGCGTCGCGTTCTCGCGGTGCTGCGCCGAAGCCGGACTTGCGCAGTTCGTCCGCGCGGATGAGTACATCGTCCAGGGTAAGCACCAGCAATTCCAGCGACATTTTTCGTCTCCCTATGCACTACGTTTCGATACGCGGACGCGATTGCGTTTCCGGTCAGGGCACTATAAGGTAGCCGCTTCATATTGAAAAATTGGTTTATAAAACCGACCAATAGGTTTTCTACTATGAATCGCACCACCACCTTCCGGCAGCTCAATGCCATCGATGCCATTGCCCGCCTGGGCGGCGTTTCCCGCGCGGCGGAGGAATTGCACATCACGCAGCCAACGGTGTCGCTGCAGCTCAAGCTGCTCGAGGAAGCGATCGGGGCGCCGCTGCTGCAGCGCGCGGGCCGGGGCACGCAGCTCACGCCCGCCGGTGAGGTGATGGCGGGCTACGCCGGTCAGATCCTGCGGCTGTGGCGCGAAGCCACCGAGGAGGTGGCGGCCCTCAAGGGCAACCTGGCCGGCACGCTGCGGGTCGGCGCCATCACGACGGCGGAGTACCTGCTGCCCTCGATGCTGGTGGCATTCACCGCGGACCAGCCCGACGTCAAGATCAAGCTCCATGTGGGCAACCGCGAGGAGATCGTGCGGATGCTGGCCATGCATGAGATCGACCTTGCCATCATTGGCCGGCCACCCACGGACATCCGCACGCAGGCGACGCCGTTCGCCAAGCACCCCATGGCATTCATCGCGGCGCCGGACCATCCTTTGATGGCGCGCCGCAATCTCACGCTGCAGGACCTGGTGGCGGAGAACCTGCTGGTGCGCGAGCGCGGCTCCGGCACGCGCAATACCGTGGAGCGGCTGTTCAGGGAGGCCGGCCTGCGGCTGCCCCTGGGTTCCGAGCTGTCCAGCAACGCGGCGATCAAGCGGATGGTGTCGGCAGGGTTGGGGCTTGCATTTCTCTCCCTGCACGCCTGCACCCTGGAATTCCAGGCCGGGCTGATCGGGCTGTTGCCGCTGCAAGGCAATCCCATCGAGCGCGACTGGTACGTACTGAACCTGCCGGGCGTACGCCTGCCGCGCGTGGCGGTTGCCTTCCGTGGCTACCTGGTGGAGCAAGGCCAGGCGGAAATCAACCGGCAGCTGGAGTCCTTTGACGTGATACTGCGCCGCCTGCACGCGCGCGCGCGGCGCCAGCGCAAGGCAACGCCTGGGCAAGGGGAGCGATCATGAGGCCCGGCATGCCGATGCGCCATGTCATGGCGGCGCTTGCGCTCGGGCTGGCATGCACGGCGGCGCAGGCCCGCGGGCCGGAGGTGCCGTACAATCCGCCTCCCATTCAGGATCTGGCGCAGATACAGCAGGCTGCCGCGGCGTTCGTGGCTGCGCAGAACCAGCAAGCGGGCACCCGCTGGGTAGCGGGCGAGCCGAACAACAAGGTGCTGGTGCCCCGCTGCGCCAAGGCCCTGGGCGTGCAATGGGCGCCGAAAAGCCAGGGGCTGTCCAGCCAGAGCGTAGCGGTGCGCTGCCCGCGTACCGCAGGCGGCTGGACCCAGCGCTGGGAGGTCTTCGTCCCGGTGAGGCAGGCCGCACGTTGACGCGCCGGCGCGTTGGCCAGTTGGTCCGTTGGCCCGCTGGCGAATGGGAAATCCCTTGGTTTGGGCAATCACTTAACAATAAATGAAGAAAAAGTCTCTTCTAATTGCTGCCGCGGCAATCGCCATCCTGGCTTACCCCGCATATCTCTACTGTTATTACGGCGTGGCCTATGGCGGCAAGGCGTACAGCCCCAACGGGGCCTTCTACTATCAGAAATACAAGCTGGCCAGCTGGCGTAGCTGGGTGCCGATCATGGCCTTTCCGGGACAAGGCTCGGACAAGCTCTACTATGTGAACGGCTATGTGCGGGTGTACACCGCCGACGGGAAGCAGATCGGCCAGGCATCGGCGTCCGGCGTGCCGTTGGCGGAGGTGTTCTGGGCTGGCGATGCGCTGGTGGTGATGGACGGCAGCTCCGATCAGGATGGCCCCATCATGCTGCCGGGGCGCTCGGACTGACCGGCGCAAGGCATTCAAGTTTGCGGATGGCTCGCCGTTAGGAGGGGCACCTGTTGATTTCGAAAGTAGATCTTGCGCCTCGCCACTGAATACGACCGCCCCGCCAGCAGGCTGCTGCCGGCCGAGATTGACGCCGGCGGGCAGCATGCCGAGCCGTCCGTCATCGACTGGCTGCTGCACGATGACCAGGTGATCCGCGAATGCTTTCGCCATGCCGCCGCGATCCTGAAGAATGCGACGGGTGCCGCCATGACGGCGGTCACGCTGCTCGACGAGGAGCACCAGCACTATCGGGCCGCGGTGGGCATGCCGCTTTCGCCTATCTCGCGCAAGCATTCGCTTTGCGATCATGTGGCGCGGCACGGCGACCTGTTCGTGCTCGAGGACGCGCTGGCCGATCCACGCTTTGGCGAATGCATGCTGGTCAGATGCTTCCCCTTCGTGCGTTTCTACGCAGCGATCCCGATCAAGGCGCCCTGTGGCACGGTCGTCGGTGCGCTCTGCGCGATGGATTCGGCGCCGCACCGCATCACCCTGGCGCAGTGCGAGGTCTTCAGGCACCTGCGTGCCATGGTCGAGAACGACCTGAAGCTGCGCACTGCCACCGCGATCGATCCGCTCACGCAACTGTTCAACCGGCGCGCCATGCTGGAGAGCGTTCGCCGCAGATGGCATGAAACGGCCGACGGAGAAGAAATCGGCGCGGTCATGGTCGACGTCGACTGGTTCAAGCGATACAACGACGCCTACGGGCATCCGGCCGGCGACACCTGCCTGCGCGAGGTCGCATCGGTGCTGCAATCGATTGCCGATGCGCATCGCATGATCGCCGGGCGCCTGGGCGGGGAAGAGTTCGGGCTGCTTCTGTGCGGCGCGCCACGGCCAGCGCTGGAGACGGCGCTGGAAGACCTGCGCCTGAGCGTGGAGCGCTTGAAGATCGAGCACCGCGGCTCGCCGTTCGGCAGCGTGACGCTGAGCATCGGCGCATCGCTGGCGCGCAAGAAGGGCGCCGTCGAGCCCGGGTCTCGCGAGGGGTTCGCGCTTGCGGACCGCGCGCTCTATATGGCCAAGGCCGACGGCAGGAACAAGGTGGTCATCATCTAGATGGGCAACTCGCTGACTGGCTAACCTGCTAGCAGGCCGCCGTGCCTCCGGCGGCCTGCGCCCATTGCACGAACCCGGCATGGCGCGCCAGCAGGCGGCGTGCCGTGTTGTAGTCCGGCGAATCGATGTGCGGGCCCTGCGCGGGCTTGCCGTCACGCACCGCCTCATACCTGCCTACCCTGTCTTGCGCCTGCGCGACCTGCTGCGCCGATGGTGTCAGCGCGGCGTGTATCGCGGCGACCTGATGCGGGAACACCGTGCATTTCGCCTTCAGCCCGATCCGCCGGGCCCAGGCGAGGTCCTCAGCCAGTGCCGTAGCGTCCTGGTAGTTGAACGGACAATCGATCGGCACGCAGCCTGCGGCAATGCAGTCCACCAGGAAGCGCGCGCGCACATGATGCAGCTCGACGCCGTCCGGGCCTCGCACCGCATCGAGATCCGCGCTCAGGTCTTCCGCCGCCAGCAGGCAGGCACTGACGCGCGGGCTGGCCGACAGGATGGCTGGCGCGGCAACGATGCCCCGCGCGGATTCCAGCGTTGGCACGATCTCGGTGTGGCCTTGCGGCAAGCCAAGCTCACGCTCAAGGCCAGTGATCAGCTGGTCGAGCGCCAGGATCTGCGCGCCCGACTCGGTGTGCGGCAGCAGGATCGCCGCGGGCGCGCCCGGCAGCACGCCGCGCAGGTCATCCAGCCCGTCGCCATCCAGCTTGTTGACGCGCACGGCGCCGACAATGCCGCGCGCCCGGCATTCGCCCATCAGGGCGGCGATCCGCACGCGCGCCGCGGGACGGTCCGCGGGGCTGGTGAATTCCTCCAGGTCGGCGACCACCACATCCGGGCCGCTCTCCAGGGCCGCGTGCTGGCGCACGGGGTCCAGGCCGGGCACGAACAGCCAGCTGCGCCGCAGTCCTGGCGGCCGTCTTGTTGCTTGGGCGCTCATGGCGTTTCTCTCGCAGCGGGCGCGTGGCCATCGCCCTGGAACAGCACGGCACTGGCTGGCTCACCCGCCTGCAGCCGGGCCAGGATCGCCGGCTCGGCTTCATCGGAAGCCAGCGCCTGGTTGATGATGCTGGCGGCGACATCCGGCGCCAGGAACAGCACGCCGTTGTCATCCGCCAGCACGATGTCTCCCGGGTTGACGGTGACGCCGCCGCAGATCACTGGCTCATTGACGGCGCTGCCGCCGTCGTCGATGCGCTTGGTGGTCAGGACGCTGGTGCCGCGCGCGAATATCGGCATCCCCATGGCGCGCAGCTCCAGAATGTCCGTCACCACGCCGTCCACGATGATGCCCCTGGCGCCGGCGCACAAGGCCGCGGTGCCGGTGACGGCGCCAACGGGGGCATGCGCATGGTCGCCGCAGGCGTCGATCACCAGCACATCGCCGGGCGTGAGGCTGGCCAGCGCCCGGTTCACGGCAATGGCGTTGGGCGTGGCCAGGCGCAGCGTGACGGCACGGCCAACGACCTTCACGTTGGGCGCGAGCGCGCGGATCTCGTGGCTGGCAAAGCCGTCTTCAAGGAAATGCCCGAGCGTGGGGAAGCTCACGCGTTCAAGCTGGCGCAGCAGCGCCGTGTCAAGTTTGGCTTGCATGGCGCTCACTCAGGACAGCGAGGTGGTGGCGTCCACCCCGGTGGCCGCCGCCGGGGCACGCCTGCTGAGCGTCTCGGCCAGCAGCAACAGCGCGGCGGCGGAAATCAGCGCGGAGCCGATCATGTACCACGCAACGGAAGAGCCGCGGCCCGTGGCGGACAGCAGCGCGGTGGTGATGATCGGCGTGGCGGCGCTCCCCAGCAGCCCGGACAGCATGTAGCTGATCGACAGGCCCGAGTAACGCACCTTGGTGCCGAACAGCTCCGCCAGGAACGTGGCGATCGGGCCGTAGTTGGCCGCGAAGGCGCTCATCATCAGCAGGTAGCCGAGCAGGGCGAACGAGAACACCTTGGTGTCCAGCAGCCAGAACAGCGGGAAGGCAAGCAGCGCCTCGGCGATGATGCCGCCGATGATCACCGGCTTGCGGCCCACCTTGTCCGACAGCAGGCCAAACAGCGGCAGCAGCACGATGCACAGCGCGCACGAGATCAGCGCGATGGTGAGCATCTGGTTGCGGGAGAAGCCAAGCGTCTGCGTGCCGTACGTCAGCCCGAACGCCACGATCAGGTTGAAGGCCGTGCCGGTCGACATCGTCGCGATGCCGCCCAGCAGGACCTGCTTCCACGATTTCGTCAGCACTTCCGCCAGCGGGATCTTCACTTGCGCGGCGGTGGCCTTGACCTTGCTGAACGACGGCGTTTCCGACGTGTTCAGGCGGATGTACATGCCCACGCCCACCAGCAAGACGCTGGCCAGGAACGGAATGCGCCAGCCCCAGGACAACAGCGCCTCATTCGACAGCACGGCATTGCAGAGCAGGAACGCCAGGTTGGCGATCAGCGTGCCGGCGGGCACACCGATCTGCACCCACGATCCGTACAGGCCGCGCTTGTCGGCCGGGGCGTGTTCCACCGCCATCAGCACCGCGCCGCCCCACTCGCCGCCCAGGGCCAGGCCCTGGATCACGCGCAAGGTGAGCAGCAGGATGGGCGCCCAGATACCGATCGAGCGGTAGTCCGGCAGCAGGCCGATGGCAAAGGTGGCCGAGCCCATCATGATGAGCGAGATCAGCAGCATGGACTTGCGGCCGACCTTGTCGCCGAAGTGGCCGAACAGCGCGGCGCCGAGGATACGGGCCAGATAGGCCGATGCGAAGGTGCCAAAGGCGAGCAGCGTGCCGGTGAGCGGGTCAAAGGCCGGGAAGAAGACCTTGTTGAAGACCAGGGCCGAGGCCGTGGCGAAGATAAACAGGTCATACCACTCGACCGTGGTGCCGATGACGCTGGCCGCGGCAATCTTCTTCATGTTGCGGGGCGCTCGCCCGGCTTCGGGCTGGTGGGTGGGGGCGTGGTCGGGGTTCATGAGGCTTTCCAGTAATGCGGGCAGGCTTGGGCACGCGTGAGGTAAGGGGGCCGGTGCGGGGTGATGCTTTGGATGTTTTTGTTCGGGTGGTCAGGCCAATATAGCGTAGATGACCGAGAAATTAAGCGTAATAGGTAGTTGTTCTAGGTCTGGTGGGCGGGTGGTCCGGCCTGTTGGGGCGAATTTCACCACTTCGGCTTCGCTAACGCAAGCCACGTGCCAGCAAGAAAAGTGACTAAATGTCACTTTTCGTTAAGGTCTGCGCGTGGAATTGGTGCGAAAGTGGGCGGCGGGAGGAGCTGGATTGGGCCTGGCTTGCACCAGCGGTGTGCGCCCGGACCCGGATTGCCCGGGCCCGGCAAAGGGTCTGTCTGGCCTACTCGGCGATGTCTTCGGACAAGCGCGACACAATCGCCAGCAGATGGAACGACATGGCGTGGCGCGCCCGGATGGGGTCCCGCGCCACAATCGCGCTGACGATGCGGTCGTGCTCACCAACCGCCGCGCGCCAGGCAGACGCATCCACAAAGTGCTTGTCGAGCCGCTTATACAGGGGGCTGGCCTCGCACAGATCCCATACATGGGTGACCACCGATGCCAGCGCCGCATTGCCGCAAGCATCGGCGATGGCCTGGTGGAAGGCTCGGTCGTGCGCGAAGTCGCCAGCTTCCGGCGACTGATCGGGGTTCATCTTCCGGTGCGCCTCTTCGATGGCGGCGATCTGCTCGGGGGTGCCTTGCTGGGCTGCCAGCGCCGCGCATTCCGGTTCGAACAGCGTGCGCGTCTCGATCAGCTCGAACGGGCTGGCTTCCAGCGCCGCGCCCAGGCGGGCATCGATCTCGGCCGCCGGATCGGGCTCGGTGCCGTTGGTGGCGGCCTGCCCGTTCTCCTTGGGTTCCAGCACGAATACGCCGCTGCCGACGCGCACCTCGATATAGCCGCCGATCTCGAGCGCGATCAACGCTTCGCGCAACGTCGAGCGCGCGACGTTGAGCTGCTCGGCCAGCTCACGCTCCGCTGGCAGGCGCTCGCCGGGGGCGAACTCGCCTGCGCTGATTTTCTTGGCAATCTGGTCGGCGATCAGCCGGTAAAGGCGCTGCGCTGAAACCGCTTGAAGTAAGGACATGAAGGCAAGGCCGCTGCAAATTGACTGATGGTCTGATCAATACAGCAAAACCCGGTGTCTGTTCAAGGGGCAGGGTGGGTTTCTCCCGGCTTTCCGGGGCGCCAGCGGGAGTGGTCCGGCCAATTGGCCCCGGATTGGCAGCATGCCGGGCGTGCGCTCCGGGTGCTATCGGTCGTCTTTCCCGCACATCGCTGCATGTGTTCTGGGTAAAACGTGAAGCAATCGCCTTCAATTGGACTGACCACCCTGTCAAAAAATCAAAACATTTGGCAATTCTTCTGCGAAAGCCATAGAATTGGTCCGGCCACCGGTTGAGTTACAAGCCCGGAGACACAAAAAGCGGCTTTAACGCCATCCGACGGGTCGCACTGGTCTGACCCGAAGCCAGACCCGAAGCGCTTTCCCCCGATTTCCCGGCCGGCCCCTCGCGGCGCCGGCCGTCCAGATCCTGACAAGACAGCAGGACACCAATGCAATGGAGCATGCAATGAAGAACGCAGACCTGGTACGCCGCAAAGATGCCGCCACGCCCCGTGGCGTTGGTGTGATGTGCAACTTCTATGCCGAGCGCGCCGAGAACTCGGAACTGTGGGATGTCGAAGGCAACCGCTACATCGACTTCGCGGCTGGCATCGCCGTGCTCAATACCGGTCACCGCCATCCGCGCCTCGTGCAAGCCATGCAGGCACAGATGGAGCGCTTCACGCACACCGCCTACCAGATCGTTCCCTATGCCAGCTATATCGAACTGGCCGAGAAGATCAACGCCCGCGCGCCGGGCGCGTTTGCCAAGAAGACCGCGTTTTTCACCACCGGCGCCGAGGCCGTCGAGAACGCCATCAAGATTGCCCGTGCGGCCACCGGGCGCCCCGGCGTCATTGCCTTCTCCGGCGGTTTCCACGGCCGCACCATGATGGGCATGGCGCTGACCGGCAAGATCGTGCCGTACAAGGTGGGGTTTGGCCCGTTCCCGGGCGACGTGTTCCACGCGCCGTACCCGTACGGGTTGCATGGCGTGAGCGTGCAGGATTCGATCAACGCGCTGCACCAGTTGTTCAAGGCGGATGTGGACCCGAAGCGGGTCGCGGCCATCATCTTCGAGCCGGTCCAGGGCGAGGGTGGTTTCAACGTGGCGCCCGCCGAGTTCGTGCGCGCGCTGCGCGGCATCTGCGACGAGCACGGCATCCTGCTGGTGGCCGATGAAGTGCAGACCGGATTTGGCCGCACCGGCAAGCTCTTTGCCATGGAGCACTACGACGTTACGCCGGACCTGACCACCATGGCCAAGAGCCTGGCCGGCGGCATGCCTTTGTCGGCCGTTTGCGGCCGGGCCGAGATCATGGACGCGCCGGCCCCCGGCGGGCTGGGCGGCACCTACGCTGGCAACCCGCTGGCGGTGGCTTCGGCGCTGGCGGTGTTGGACGTGTTGGAGAGCGAGAAGCTGATCGAGCGCGGCGCCGCGCTCGGCCAGCGGCTGCAGGACAAGCTCGCTGGCCTGAAGTCGCGCGTGCCGGAGATCGGCGAGGTCCGCGGCGTGGGCGCCATGATTGCCGTGGAGTTCCGCAAGGCCGACGGCAGCCCCAATCCCGAATTCACGCGGCAAGTGCAAGACCGCGCCCTGGAGCGCGGCCTGCTGCTGCTCTCCTGCGGTGTCTACGGCAACGTGGTGCGCTTCCTGTTCCCGCTGACCATCCCCGACGCCGTGATGGACGAAGGGCTGGGCATCCTGGAGGCCGCGCTCCTGCAGTAACTGCCGGCGCGCGAGGCCATTTCAAAAAGATTCTGGCGTCGTTGCGCGGCCTGGCCGTACCACTTGTACTGTCTGCGGCCGCGCGCCTAGCCAGAACCGCTTCGCTTCATTTTGAAACAGCCTCTAAGCCCAAGCCCGCAAACATCGTATTCAAGACTTCGAAGGATCGCCGCAGCCAAGCTGAAGCGGGCGGCGATCGCAAAAACGGAATTCACGACCATGAACAAGCAATCGCCGCAAGCATTGCCGGCGCGCACAGAGCGCAACGGTGGCCAGATCCTCATCGACCAACTGATTATCCAGGGCGTGAAACGCGTCTTCCTGGTGCCGGGCGAAAGCTACCTGCCTTGCATCGATGCGCTGTACGACCATCAGGACAAGATCCAGCCCATCGTGTGCCGGCAGGAAAGCGGGGCGGGCTATATGGCCGAGGCGCAAGGCAAGCTGACCGGCGAGCCCGGCATCTGCTTTGTCACGCGCGGCCCCGGCGCCACCAACGCCAGCATCGCCGTGCACACCGCCTACCAGGATTCGACCCCCATGATCCTGTTCGTTGGCCAGGTCGGCAACGATTTCTACGAGCGCGAAGCGTTCCAGGAGGTCGACTACCGCCGCATGTTTGGCCAGATGACCAAATGGGTGGCGCAGATCGACCGCACCGACCGCATTCCCGAATTCATCGCGCGGGCCTTCGCGGTGGCCACTAGCGGACGGCCCGGCCCGGTCGTGCTGGCGCTGCCGGAAGACACGCTGTGGGGCAAGGCTACGGTGGCCGATGTGCCGCGCTACCGGCGTGCCCACAGCGCGCCGACGCCCGACGCCGTGGCCTCGCTGGCCGAACTGATCGAGCAGGCGGAGCGTCCGTTCCTGCTGCTAGGCGGATCGGGCTGGACGCCGGAGGCCTCGCGGCAGATGGAAGGGTTTGCCGAGCGCTTCGCGCTGCCGGTCGGGGTGGCCTGGCGCCGCCTGGAGTGCTTCGACAACCATCATCCGAACTTTGCCGGGCACGTGGGCTGGGCCATGCCCGAATCGCTGCGCAAGCGCGTACAGGAAAGCGACCTGCTGATCGCCGTGGGCACGCGCATGGGCGAGGCTACCAGCGAGGGCTATACGGTGGTGGAGAGCCCGCTGCCGAAGCAGAGACTGGTCCATGTGTACCCCGACGCCAATGAGCTTGGCCGCGTGTTTCATCCCACGCTGCCGATTGCCGCGGACGTGGTTTCGTTTGCCGCCGCGGTGAGCGAACTCTCCCCATCGCGTTGCCTGGGGGCGCGCAACGCCGGGCACGACGCCCACCAGGTCTACCTGGCCGAGCAGGAACCCAAGGCCGCGCCGGGCGCCCTCAACCTCAACGTGGCCGCCTGCCACGTCCGCGACAACGTGCCGGAGGACACCTGCATTACCGTTGGCGCGGGCAACTACGCCTTGTACCCGCATGCCTACTACCGCTTCAAGGGCGTTGGCACCAGCCTGGCGCCGACCGTGGGATCGATGGGCTACGGCCTGCCGGCGGCCATTGCCGCCAAGCTCGAGAACCCCGATCGCACCGTGATCTGCTATGCGGGCGATGGTTGCTTCCAGATGAACCTGCAGGAACTCGGCGTGGCCATGCAGTACCGGGTCGGCATCGTCGTGCTGGTCTTCAACAATGGTATCTGGGGCACCATCCGCGCGCACCAGGAACGCGAGTTCCCGGGTCGCACCGTGGCGCTTGGCTTTGACAATCCGGAGTTCAGCGAACTGATCCGCGCCTATCGCGGGTATGGCGAGATTGTCGCCAGTGATGAAGCGTTCGGTCCCGCTTTTGCGCGTGCCCTTGCGTTCGCCAACACCCAGCAGCTGCCTGCCTTGCTGGAGCTGCGCTATGACGCGGACGGCATCGCGCCGGGCATGACCTTGTCGCAGATCCGCTCGGACGCACTCGCCCGGCAAGCGCACGCGAAGTAATCGCCACGACGGCAAGGAGAGAGAACATGAGCATGCTGGCAATCAACGGCGAGCGCCTGTGGCAGTCGCTGATGGACCTCGCCGCGATCGGCGCCACGCCCAAGGGCGGCAATGCGCGCCTGGCGCTGACGGCGCTGGATGGGCAGGGGCGCGACCTGGTGACCGGTTGGATGCGCGCAGCCGGACTGAGCGTGACGGTCGACCAGGTCGGCAATATCTTTGCCCGCCGGGCAGGGCGCAACAACGCGCTGGCCCCGGTCATGACCGGCAGCCATATCGACACGCAGCCCACCGGCGGCAAGTTCGACGGCTGCTATGGCGTGCTGGCCGGCCTGGAAGTCATGCGCACCCTGAACGACCACGGCATCACCACCGAGGCTCCGCTCGAAGTGGCCATCTGGACCAATGAAGAAGGCTCGCGCTTTGTCCCGGTGATGATGGGTTCCGGCGTGTTTGCCGGCATCTTTCCGCTGGAGACCGCGCTGTCGGCCACCGATGTGGCGGGCAAGCGGGTGGCGGATGAACTGGCGGCCATCGGCTATGCCGGCGACGCGGAAGTCGGCCGCCAGGTTGGCGCCTACTTCGAAGCCCATATCGAACAGGGGCCGGTGCTCGAGGCCGAGGACAACGTGATCGGCGTGGTGACCGGATCGCTGGGCCTGCGCTGGTACGACGTCACCGTGACCGGCATGGAGGCGCACGCCGGCCCCACGCCGATGCCGCTGCGCAAGGACGCGCTCTATGGCGCCACGTTCCTGATGCAAGAAGTGATCCGCATCGCCAACGACTTCGCGCCGCACGGGCGCGGCACGGTGGGCGTGGTCAAGGTCCATCCGTCGTCGCGCAATGTCATTCCCGGAGCGGTGACGTTCACGGTCGACCTGCGCCATCTCGACCCGGTGCGGCTTGCCGGGATGGATGCGCGCTTTCGCGCGGCTTGCGCGGCCGTCGCGGACGGCACCACCACCGGCGCGGCCCTGGATGTGGTTGTGGAAGACGTGCAGTACTTCGCGCCCACGCCGTTCGCGCCCGAGCTGATCCGCCACGTGCGCCAGGAAGCCGACGCGCGGGGCTACAGCCATCAGGACATCGTCACCGGCGCAGGCCATGACGCGGTCTATATCGCCGGCGTGGCGCCCACCGCGATGATCTTCGTGCCGTGCAAGGACGGCATCAGCCACAACGAAATCGAAGACGCCAAGCCGGAGCATCTGGAAGCCGGGGCCAATGTGCTGCTCGGCGCCATGGTGGCGCAGGCGAACGCGAGCGCCTAAGCGGGCCGAAACCCCAATGCATGCCAGGAATCCACGATGAGTGACTTGAGAGATCTCGCCTATTGGCGCAAGCAGGCCGCAACGGTATCGATCCGTTCGCAAGCCTATATCGATGGCTGCTGGGCCGACGCCGCCGACGGCGCCACCTTCGAGACCATCAACCCCGCCACCGGCAAGGCGCTGGCCAGCGTCGCGGCCTGCGGCGCGCAGGACGTCGACCGCGCGGTAGCCGCGGCGCGCAAGGCGTTTCAGTCTGGCGTCTGGTCGGACATGCCGCGCAGCGCCAGGAAGGCCACGCTGTTAAGGCTGTCGCACCTGATCGACACGCATCGCGAAGAGCTCGCGTTGCTGGAAACGCTCGACATGGGCAAGCCCATTGCCGAGACGCTGCAATACGACATCCCCGAAGCCGGCCGCACTTATGCCTGGTACGCCGAAGCCATCGACAAGATCTACGATGAGATCGCGCCGACGGGCCCCGACGTGCTGGCCACCATCACGCGCGAGCCGCTAGGCGTGGTGGCGGYGGTCGTGCCCTGGAACTACCCGCTGCTGATGGCCAGCTGGAAGGTGGCGCCCGCGCTGGCCGCCGGCAACAGCGTGGTGCTCAAGCCCGCGGAGCAGTCCCCGCTCACCGCGCTGCGGCTGGCGGAACTCGCCGAAGAAGCGGGCATCCCGGCGGGCGTCTTCAATGTGGTGCCAGGTCTTGGCGCCGCCGCCGGGCAGGCACTTGGCCGCCATCCCGACGTGGACTGCATTGCCTTTACCGGCTCCACCGCCACCGGCAAGCGCTTCATGGAGTATTCCGGCCAGTCCAACCTCAAGCGCGTCTGGCTCGAGTGCGGCGGCAAGTCCCCGCATATCGTCTTTGACGACTGCCCCGACCTGGACCGCGCCGCGCAGGCCGCCGCCATCGGCATCTTCAGCAACCAGGGCGAGATCTGCATCGCCGGCTCGCGCCTCTATGTGCAAAGCGGCATCTACGACGCGTTCATGGAGAAGCTGGAAGCGCACGCGGCGCGCATGCAGCCGGGCGACCCGCTCGACCCCGCCACCGCCATGGGCGCCATCGTCGACGGCGCGCAACTGCAGCGGGTGATGTCCTATGTGAAGAGCGGCAAGGACGAAGGCGCCCGCCTGCGCGCCGGCGGCAAGCGCGCGCACACGGACAGCGGCGGCTTCTACATGCAGCCCACCATCTTCGAGTGCCCCACGCAGTCGCTCACCATCGTGCGCGAAGAGATCTTTGGCCCGGTGCTGGCGGTGACCCGCTTCGAGTCCGAGGAAGAGGCCATCCGCATGGCCAACGATTCGCCCTACGGGCTGGGCTCGGGACTCTGGACCTCCAACCTGTCCCGCGCCCACCGCGTTTCGCGCAAGCTGCAGGCGGGCCTGGTGTGGGTCAACTGCTATATGGACAGCGACGTGACGGTGCCGTTTGGCGGCGTGAAGCAGTCGGGCTCGGGACGGGACAAGTCACTGCATGCGCTGGACAAGTACACGGACCTGAAGACCACGTGGATCAGTCTGGCGTGACCAGGCAACGCGTCGGCCGGCCAGCGCCGGTCAATGTCGCTCAGCCGCTCAGAGCAGTTCCATCTGCCGGACGGCGGGGGCGTGGCGGTGTGCCAGCGTCAACGCCGGCACGCCGCCAACCGGCCACGCCAGGCTAAAGCCCTGTTGCCGTGCCTTGTAGGCGGCCTCTTCCTTGCCAGCCACCTGGAGCTGCCTGTACATGGCGCGGGCATGCGTCTTGACCGTCGGTGCCGAGATATTCAGCAGGCGGCCTACGGTCTTGACCGCATGCCCTCGGGAGAGCAGTACCAGCACGTCATACTGGCGTTGCGTCAATCCCAGTTGCGTGGCTTCTCGTGTCAACCGCTGGCTCCCGGCGGCGGGCCGCGGTGCCAGCGCAGCCGAGGGCAAGGTGGGCAAGGCGGGGAACAGTGAAAGCTGGCTCGCGCCGGCGCGCTCCGGCTGACGGGTGGCGATACGCCGGATGGCGGTCCTGAGCACGTCGAGCGGGGCGGATTTTGGCAGGCAGCCGCAGAAGCCTTCGGTGATCTCGCCTTGCGGCAGCTGCAGCGGCACGGCATCGCTGAGCAGCAGCACGCGCGGCGCGGCCCATAGCTTGCGTGCCTGGCCGAGCCATTGCCAGCCCGTGTCAGCATCGGCGGGCATGCCAAGGACGATCAGGTCAACGGTGCCGCCGGCATGCAAATGCTCAGGGATTTCCCCCGGGTCGATGGCAGCGACTTGCGCGATGCCTGCAATACTCTCCAGCAGCGTGAGCATTGCAATCCGGAGCAATGGATGGCTTTCAACGAGCACCACGTTCATGCCGTAACTCCCCGTACAAGCGCAAATGCAAATGCAACGGAGACAGGCTGAACCCGCGGGGATGGTACGACATTGCCAGCGCCGACCAGCGCTTGCGCAGGTTTTGCAATCCCCGGATTTCCGACCCTGCCCTGGCGGACCCGCCAGGGCGGCTCTGTGCGTCGTAGAGCCTGCCCGAATATGTAATGTTTTTATCTCGGAGGATATTAGGTTCGGATTATGTTTGAAATCAAGTGGGCATGTTGCATGGATGAAACATCAAACTGCTCGCTATGCATGTCAAATGCGCGCTTCTGGCTATCTTCGTGTGGCGGTCACGGTGTCAGGCACCTCGCGCCTCACAGGCCCGGGTCGCGATCTTGGCGGCCGACGCATGGGGCGGGCCGCGCGTGCCTCATGCCGCCAAGGCATCCTCGCCGCAGGCGTCGGCGTCGGTCCCGCACGCTGCATGTAGCGCGGACGCGAGGATCATGGCTTCGGCGTTGCGCGGCGGTGGCCGGCAGGGGCGCGGGCGGTAGACGGCCTGGCCCTTGGCGATGGGGAGGCCGCTGAGGGCGCACACGCCAGCCTCGCGTGCCGATATCGCAGCCCAGATCTGGGCGCCGTAGCGGCAATGGGTGGCATCGCGCCAGCTGATCACCGCCAAGGTGGGGCTGGTTCGCTCCACCACGCTGACGATGGCGGTGTGGCGGCGGTGCCGGGGATCTTCCTCATCGGGCCAGGCGCAGTCGGCGTACAGCTGGAAGGCCTGACGCGCACGGAGCAGGCCGATGGTGCTATCCCACGGGTCGGGGCGGTCCGCTTGCGCGCATGGGGTGGATGATGTGGCGGGATTCGGGTGCGCTGGCATGGTCAGCTCCGGATGATGGAGGCGGGCGGGGGAGGCAGCCGGACCCCGTCGCGCGGATGAAGGCTGGCGTGCGGACGCCGACCATAAAGACATCTTATGACGCGCGCCGCGCCGCACGCAGTTGTCCATCGGTGCAGGCGCGGTACGACATTGAGATGGCCGGGTTATACGAACGTAGGAGGCGCCCACTGCGGATGGGAAGAAGGCCGTTGCCTGCGGGGGCAATCTCCTTATTTTTCGGTGAGAATCTATGATCAAAATATTTGAATAATGCATCCATTAAATGGCCGATTCTCAGGTGGGTTGCACTCGTATAGTTCACTTCATGGGCGGCAGGAACAAAAAAACCCTGCCCCATGAAATTCAACCAATTTCAATGAGAGCGCCAAGATCATGTCCAATCCGAAACTCGAAGTCCTGACCCCGCAAAACAGCCAGCTGATCTTCATCGACCACCAGCCGCAGATGGCCTTCGGTGTGCAGTCGATGGACCGCCAGGCGATGAAGAACAACGCGGTGGGCCTGGCCAAGGCGGCCAGGATCTTCAATATCCCCACCACCATCACCACGGTGGAGAGCGAGTCTTTCTCCGGCTATACCTACCCCGAACTGCTTGACGTATTCCCGGGCCAGCAGACGCTGGAACGCACCTCGATGAACTCGTGGGACGACCAGAAGGTGCGCGACGCGCTGGCCGCCAACGGCCGCAAGAAGATCATCGTGGCGGGGTTGTGGACCGAGGTCTGCAACACCACC
>NZ_JBFTOQ010000025.1:0-117736 GCF_056398045.1 Cupriavidus sp. 05L411
ATACGACATCCCCCTGCGGGGGCTGCCGGTCACTCTTCTTTGCGTCGGCAAAGAAGACTAACGAGAAGAAAGCCGACCCTGCCGGGGGCAGAGCAATCAGGCTTATGTGGGGCGGTGGTTTCGTCGTACGGCCCGGAGTGTTGGCTAGCGTATCCTACCGGCCCGAAGGACATCACTTCTGCATGACCCATGGGTTACGTCGTGCAGCCCCTGACCTCGCTTGCGGTGCCCGTTCCCACATCTGCCGTTCGCGGGGCGAAGTGCTGCGCCGTTTCGGGTGTGGCTGGTTCCGTGGTTTTGTCTCGGAGGGCAAGCGTCGTGGGTGTGAGCACGGCCCTGCAAACCGGGCCACGGTGCCCACCACGAAGCCGGAGGAGTTGATAGCAAGGCGCCGCTCGCGCCGGTACGGCAGGGCATCAACTGGCCGGGCGCCCGCCGCCAGAGACAAAACCACGAAACCACCAAGGCAGGCGGGATCGTGGTGCTGCGCACCGCGAACGGCAGATGCCCGAACGCGCACCGCGCAAAGCGATCAGGGGCACCACCACGTGACCATCGGGTCATGCATTTACGATGCCCTCCAAGCCGGTATGGCAAAGGCTAGCCAACACTCCGGGCCGTACGACGAAACCACCGCCCCACATAAGCCTGATTGCTCTGCCCCCGGCAGGGTCGGCTTTCTTCTCGTTAGTCTTCTTTGCCGACGCAAAGAAGAGTGACCGGCAGCCCCCGCAGGGGGATGTCGTATATCTGCGCATGCGCCTTGATCTCGTCGGCGGTATCGAGCTTGATACCCTTGGCGGCGCTCGGCATCATCTTTGGCGCCGCGGCATGGCACTGGATGCAGCGCGAATTGATGACTTCCTGCACCTGGGTGAAGCTCACCTGCACGGGAGCCGCACCGTCCTTGCTGGCGACCACCTCACGCGGCACCGGCGCGATCATCACCGCGACCACCGCCAGCACGGCCACGCCGGCAGCCGGCCACGCGACGTTGATCTTGCCCTTGTGCTTGAGGATGAAGAACTGGCGAATCAGCACGCCGGCCAGCATGATCAGCACCAGCACGGCCCAGTTGTACTTGTAGCTGTAGGTCATGCTGTAGTGGTTCGACAGCATGGCGAACAGCACCGGCAGCGTGAAGTACGTGTTGTGCACGCTGCGCTGCTTGGCGTTCTTGCCATGCACCGGATCCACCGGATCGCCCGCGCGCAGCGCGGCAACCACCTTGCGCTGCCCCGGGATGATCCACACCAGCACGTTGGCGCTCATGATGGTCGCGATCATCGCGCCGGTCAGCAGGAATGCCGCGCGGCCCGAGAACACGTGGCAGGCCACGAACGCGGCCAGCGCCACGTAGATCGCCACCAGGATGCCGACGGTGCGGTCGCTCTTGCCGAACACGCGGCAGATGCAGTCGTACACCAGCCAGCCCACGCCAAGATACGACAGCGCAAACCCGATCGCCGCGCCCGGCGACATGTCCATCACGTTCTTGTCGATCAGGAACGTGCTGGCGTTGAACAGGTACAGCACCACCAGCAGGCCGAAGCCAGTCATCCAGGTGGAATACGACTCCCAGTAGAACCAGTGCAGGTTCTCCGGCAGCGTCTTGGGCGCGCTCAGGTATTTCTGCGGGTTGTAGAACCCGCCGCCATGCACCGCCCACAGTTCACCGCCCACGCCCTTCTCCTGCAGGTCGGGGTCGTCGGGACGGGTCAGGCTGTTGTCCAGCCAGACGAAATAGAACGAGGAACCGATCCACGCGATCGCTGTGATGACGTGCACCCAGCGCAGCAGCAGATTGGCCCAGTCGAGAATATAGCCTTCCATGTCTTGTCTCCTTTATTGCCCGTTGCCGCGCTTAGCTGCCACGGTAGGTCGAGTACGACCAGGGGGAGACCAGCAGCGGCACGTGGTAATGCGCGCTGGTGTCGGCAATGCCGAAACGCAGCGTCACCACGTCGAGGAAAGCCGGCTCGGGCAGCTTGGTGCCCTGGGTGCGGAAGTAATCGCCGGCGCCGAATTCGAGTTCGTACACCCCGACCGCCATGGTGTCGCCTTCCAGCAGGGGCTGGTCGCAACGGCCATCGTGGTTGGTGACGACTGTCTTCAGCGTCTCCTTACGATTGTCGACAATTTTATGCAGGGTAATCGACATGCCGGCGCCGGGCGTGCCGGCTGCGGTGTCGAGTACATGTGTGGTCAAGCGTCCCATCCTGTTATTCCTTAGGGCTTTGGGTTGTGAGAGGCGCCGCTGCCTTCACTAGCACCATTTGTGGGAATGGTGCCCGCTCGGTACGTATTTCTAACGCATCCCGGCGCTGGACTGATGCATGGCGACAATGCTTCGCACCACTCCGGATGGCAACTCAGGAATTACCCTGAGTTGTCGAAAACCTAGCTCGGTTTTGTTGACAATATTGCCGTGCTAACCAAATAATTGTCAACAATTTTTGGGGCGCGCCACCTTGCTTCACCCCGCTTACACGGCGCGCTGCTCCCCTCCTCACCGATACGCTGGTGCCAAGATGTCCAAGAGTCTCAAGCTGATCGCCGGTGCCGATGACACCGCCGCCCCGACCGAAATCAAGCCCGCGCGCAAGGGTTCCGTCGAGGAGCGCATGTATCACGAGATCTATGACGCGATCATGGAGCACCGTCTGCCCCCGCGCACCAAGCTGACCGAGCACTCGCTGTGCGAAATCTATGCCACCGCGCGCCACACAGTGCGCAAGGTGCTGGCGCACCTTGCCGCCGACGGCATGGTGGACCTGGAGCCTAACCGCGGCGCCTTCATCGCCAGCCCCTCCACCGACGAGGCGCACGACATGTTCGAGCTGCGCCAGATGCTGGAGCGCGCGGTGCTGGAGAAGCTCGCCGGCATGCGCGACGTCAAGCGCGTGATCGCGCCGCTGCGCAAGATGGTGCAGGCCGAGCGCCAGGCCTTCCTCACCAATGAGCGGCCCAAGTGGATCCGCCTGTCGGCCGAGTTCCATACCGCGCTGGCCGAGCTTTCGGGCAACGCGCTGCTGGTCACCATGATGCGCCGGCTGGTGTCGCGCACCACGCTGATGATCGCCAGCGTCGAGGCGCCGGGCAATAACGCCTGCTCCTTCGACGAACACGAAGAGATCCTCGACGCACTGGAACAGGGCGATGCCGCCCTGGCCCAGAGCCGCATGGCGCACCATCTCGGCGCTTGCGCCGACCGCGTGCAGCCCGATGAACYGGGCAATTTCGATCTTCGCAGCGTGCTGGGTCACTCCACCTAGCAGGTTGTTCCCGCTGCCAACCTGCGGCCAAGGCCCGATTCCTGCTCATGAGAAACGCGTCCCCGACGATGCGCGAAGCCGGAGTCACATACCGAGAGCCACCCCGCCCGGCAGCGTTCCCATCAAATCCAAAGGAGAGGAGACACATCCATGACTAGCGCTAGCACCACGGTCACAACGGACCAAACCAACGAGCGGCTGCCTTCGGGCCGGCTGCTTGCGCTCGGCCTGCAGCACGTGCTGGTGATGTATGCCGGTACCGTCGCGGTGCCGCTGATCATCGGCGGCGCGCTCAAGCTGCCCAAGGATCAGCTCGCCTTCCTGATCAATGCCGACCTGTTCGCGGCGGGCCTGGCCACGCTGATCCAGGCTTTCGGCTTCTGGAAGTTCGGCATCCGCATGCCGGTCATGATGGGAGTGACCTTTGCCTCGGTGGCGCCGATGATTGCCATCGGCTCCGACCCCAACGTGGGCCTGCTGGGCATCTACGGCGCGGTGATTGCCGCAGGGGTGTTCGGCATCCTGGTGGCGCCGCTGATGGGACGCATGCTGGGGCTGTTCCCGCCTGTCGTCACCGGCACGGTGATCACGCTGATCGGGGTGTCGCTGATGCGGGTGGGCATCAACTGGGCGGCCGGCGGCCAGCCCACCACCCGTGCCGTGATCGACGGCGTGGTCAAGGATGTGCCAAACCTCGCCTATGGCGACCTGGGCAACCTGGGCATCGCGGCGCTGGTGCTGGTGGCGATCCTGTTGCTGAGCAAGTATGGCCGCGGCCTGATCTCCAACTGCGCGGTGCTGCTTGGCATCGTGATCGGCACCCTGGTGGCGATGGCGCTGGGCAAGGTTTCCTTCGAAGGCCTTAGCGACGCCAGCGCGATCGCGCTGATCACGCCGCTGCACTTCGGCATCCCGACCTTCGACCTTCCGGCCATCCTGTCGATGTGCGTGGTGATGCTGATCACGCTGGTGGAATCCACCGGCATGTTCCTCGCGCTGGCCGACATCACCGGCAAGCGCCTGTCCAACGAGGACCTGACCCGCGGCCTGCGCGCGGACGGCCTTGGCACCGTGATCGGCGGCGTGTTCAACACCTTCCCCTACACCTCGTTCTCGCAGAACGTGGGCCTGGTGACGGTGACCGGCGTGCGCTCGCGCTATGTGGCGGTGGCCGGCGGCATCATCCTGATCGGGCTGGGCCTGTTCCCGAAGATGGCGCACATCGTGGCCTCGGTGCCGCAGTTCGTGCTCGGCGGCGCGGGCATCGTGATGTTCGGCATGGTGGCCGCCACCGGCATCCGCATCCTGGGCTCGTGCGATTTCAACCGCAACCGTTTCAACCTGTTCATCGTCGCCATCTCGATCGGCTTTGGCATGATCCCGACGCTGGCGCCGACCTTCTTCCAGTACCTGCCCAAGTGGACCGACCCGTTCACCCACAGCGGCATCGTGCTGGGCACCATCGTGGCAGTCGTGCTCAACGTCTTCTTCAACGGCATCCAGTCGCGTGAAGAAGCCATGCGCAACGCCGCGGCCAACTCGCACGGCACGGAATAAGTCCAGCCGGCGGCGGCCGGCGCAGTTTCCTGAAGAACCATGACCCTGATGACAAGCCACAACTATCCACGCGATCTGATCGGTTACGGCAGCCAGCCGCCGCACGCCCGCTGGCCGGGCGGCGCGCGCATTGCGCTGCAGTTCGTCCTCAACTACGAAGAGGGCGGCGAAAACAACGTGCTGCACGGCGATGCCGGCTCCGAGCAGTTCCTCTCCGAGATCATCGGCGCGGCGGCTTACCCCGACCGCCACATGAGCATGGAGGGCGTGTACGAGTACGGCTCGCGCGCCGGCGTCTGGCGCATCCTGCGCGAGTTCGAGCAGCGCGGGCTGCCGCTGACCATCTTCGGCGTGTCAATGGCGCTGCAGCGCCATCCCGAGCTGACCCGGGCGTTCGTCGAACTCGGCCATGAGATCGCCTGCCACGGCTGGCGCTGGATCCATTACCAAGGCATGGATGAAGCCACCGAGCGCGAGCACATGCGCATCGGCATGCAGATCATCAAGGAACTGACCGGCTCGCTGCCGCTGGGCTGGTACACCGGCCGCGACAGCCCCAACACGCGCCGCCTGGTGGTGGAGCACGGCGGGCTGCTGTACGACTCGGACTACTACGGCGACGACCTGCCCTTCTGGACCGAGGTGGAAGTCACCGGCGGCGAAAAGAAGCCCCACCTGGTGGTGCCCTATACGCTCGACTCCAACGACATGCGCTTTGCCACGCCGCAAGGCTTCAACACCGGCGAGCAGTTCTTCCAGTACCTCAAGGACGCCTTCGACGTGCTCTACGCCGAGGGCGATCCGCAGGGGCTGGACCGCCCCAAGATGCTGTCGGTCGGCATGCACTGCCGCCTGCTGGGCCGCCCGGGCCGCATGCGCGGGCTGCAGCGCTTTCTCGACTACGTGCAGGGACACGACAAGGTCTGGATCAGCCGGCGCGTGGATATCGCGCGCCACTGGGCCGAAACCCATCCCTACTCCGCACAGAACCACGCATAAGCCGAACGATAAGCCGAACCATAAGCCGAACCATGAGCCAGACCTACACCCTCGACCAACTCAACGCCATGCCGGCCGCCGACTTCATCCAGGCGCTCGGCGGCATCTATGAACACTCCGCGTGGGTGGCGCAAGCCGCCGCCACGCAGCGCCCCTTCGCCCATGCTGCCGCACTGGCCGACGCCATGCGCGCCATCGTGGACGGCGCGGGCGATGCCGCCCAGATCAAGCTGGTGCGCGCCCACCCGGAGCTGGCCGGCAAGGCCGCCGTGCGCGGCGAGCTGACCGCCGAATCCACCCGCGAGCAAAGCGGCGCCGGCCTGGACCAGTGCTCCGCGGCGCAGTTCGAGCAACTGCAGTCGCTCAACCGCCAGTACAACGAGAAATTCGGCTTCCCCTTCATCCTGGCGGTGCGCGGCTACGACCGCGCCGGCATCATCGGCGAGTTCGCAAGGCGCGTGAACAACGAACCGGCCGCAGAGTTGCAAACTTGCATCAACCAGATCCACCGCATTGCGCAATTCCGCCTGAACGACTTAGTATCCGGCTGAGCCAAAAAAGCAGCGGGTTCGTTAGCCCTGCCATACCTCTGATTTACCGCTGACTTACCCACGCTGCTGTAACGGGCATTGCCCGGACCGAGCCCAGGTCCGGCGCCTGCCCGGCACGAAAAAAACACCAGAGCTAATAGAACCCGTCAGGGACCCAGTACACAGAGAACGCAACGGATCAACCACGGAGAAACCCACAATGCATAAGCAGATCAAGCCGGCCCTCAAGCTGGCAGCGATGGCGGCAGCCCTTTTCAGCGGCGCGGCCATGGCGCAATCCAGCGTCACGCTGTACGGCCAGGCCGACATGTTCGTCGGCGGTGTCAAGAACGTCGGCGCTGCCAACCGCGCCTATGTCGCCAATTCGGGCGGCATGCAGACCTCGTACTGGGGCATCAAGGGCACCGAAGACCTCGGCGGCGGCACCAAGGCCATCTTCGACCTGAACGGCTTCTTCCGCACCGACAGTGGCTCCTCGGGCCGCTTCAACGGCGACTCGATGTTCAGCCGCAATGCATTCGTGGGCCTGCAGAACGACAAGCTGGGCACCATCAAGCTGGGCCGCAACACCACGCCTTACTTCGTGTCGACCATCCTGTTCAACCCGCTGGTCGACTCCTACGTGTTCTCGCCGATGGTGTTCCACACCTATTTCGGCGCCTCCACGGCCCGCGTGAACGACCCGGGCATCATCGGCGATTCGGGCTGGAACAACTCGCTGCTGTACTCCACGCCGAACTTCGGCGGCCTGACCGCCAACGTGATCTACTCGTTCGGCGAGAAAGCTGGCGCCACCGGCCAGAACAAGTGGGGCGGCAACCTGATGTACTTCAACGGCCCGTTCGCTGCCACGCTGGCCTTCCAGCAAGTCAAGTTCGACAGCACGCCGGGTGACGTGACCGCATCGACCAGCCCGCTGCTGGTCGGCTTCAGCAAGCAAAATGCGGTGCAGGGCGGCGTGAGCTACGACTTCAAGATCGTCAAGCTGTTCGCGCAAGGCCAGTACATCAAGTCGGACATCAACAACAACGTCAACGGCGACATCAAGCACACCAACGGCCAGGTCGGCGTTTCGGTGCCGGTCGGCAATGGCAATATCCTGGCGTCCTACGCCTACGACAAGACCAAGAACTCGGTCGCGGACTTCAAGCGCAACACGGTGGCGGTCGCTTACGACTACAACCTGTCCAAGCGCACCGACGTCTACGCCGCTTACTTCTACGACAAGATCACCGACCTGTCGCACGGCGACACCTTCGGTGTGGGCCTGCGCCACAAGTTCTGACGCTTTCCCCTTGTCAGCGGGAACGGCTACCCGCCCAACCCGCCCAACCCGCCCTTGTGGCGGGTTTTTTCATGCCCCGCCAACGCGCCGTGCTCAGGCGGCAAGCGGGCTCCCGGCGATGAAGTCCACAAAGGCCCGGAGCTTGGGTGACAGCTGGCGGCTGGACGGCCACAGCACCCGCAGCATCGTGCGGTCCTGGTTGTAGTCGTCCAGCACGCTGACAAGCGTGCCATCGTCGAGCTGGCGCCGGATGGAAATATCCGGCACGCAGGCGATGCCCAGGCCCTGCTCGGCGAAGCACACCTGCGGCTCCAGCGTGTTGGTCACCATGCTGGCCTGCCGCTCGACCCCGATCCCGGCCGGCTGCCCATCGCGGCACAGCGGCCACGGCTGCAGCTTGCCGGTGGTGGGGTAGCGATACAGCAGGCGGTCATGGCGGGCGAGATCCTCGGGCTCCCGCGGCAGCCCCGCTCGCCGGAAATAATCCGGCGAGCCGACCATCACCAGCCGGAACGAGCCGATGGTGCGCGACATCAAGCGGGAATCGTTGGGCTCTCCCGTGCGGATCACCGCATCGAAGCCCTCCTCGATCACCTCCACCAGCCGGTCCGTGCAATCGATCTCCAGTTCGACCTCGGGATAAAGCCGCTTGAATTCGGCGAGCCGGTTCATGAACGGGGTGCCGATCGACGGCAGGCTGATCCTCAGCTTGCCGCGCGGCGCGCTCTGCGTCTGCGAGAGTTCCATTTCCGCCGCCTCGACCTCGCCAAGGATGCGCCGGCAGCGCTCGAGAAACAGCGCGCCCTCCGGGGTCAGGCTGACGTTACGGGTGGAGCGATGGAACAGCCGCACGCCGAGGCGCGCCTCCAGCCGCACGATTGCCTTGCTGACCGCCGAGGACGAGATGCCCAGCTGCTGGCCCGCCACGGTGAAGCTGCGGGCTTCCCCGGCCCTGACGAACACGCCAAGCGAACCCAGGCTATCCATTGCCGACCTCCCGATGATGGCTTCGATGGCTTCGATGTCTTCGATGACTGACAGATTTGATTGCTGACTTATCTGTCAGATATGTTTGGAACTATAGCCCATTGTTCATTAGTCCCGCACAGACAATACTCGCCCCATTCTGTTGCCCGGGAAATGGGAAGAAATGAGAAGAATCAACATGCTGACAATGAACAACACCGCGGCCGCAGGCACGGACCGCCTGCCGCTGCCGGCCCTGCTTGCGCTTGCCATGGCGGGATKCCTGACGCTGCTCACGGARACCATCCCCGCCGGCATGCTCTCCCGCATCAGCGARGGGMTGGGSGTATCCGAGGCGCTCGCGGGCCAGTTCGTGAGCCTCTACGCCATCGGCTCGCTGGTGGCGGCCATCCCGCTCACGGCGGCCACGCAAGGCTGGCGCCGCCGGCCTTTGCTGCTGGCCGCGCTGGCCGGGCTGCTGGTCTTCAATACGCTCACCGCGCTGGCACCCGGCTACGTGGTGGCACTGGCGGCGCGCTTCCTGGCAGGCATGGCGGGCGGCCTGATCTGGGGCATGCTCGCGGGCTATGCGCGGCGCATGGTGCCGGATCACCTCAAGGGCCGCGCACTGGCCGTGGCCGGCGTCGGCGCGCCGCTGGCGCTGTGCCTGGGCATGCCGTTCGGCACGCTGCTGGGCAACACGCTGGGCTGGCGCGCCGCGTTTGGCGCGATGTCGGTCCTGGCGCTGGCCGTGATGGCGTGGGTCGCGCTGAGAGCGCCGGATTACCCTGGCCAGGCGGCGGGCAAGCGCATGCCGGTGCGCCGGGTGTTCTCGACCCCGGGCGTACGGCCAGTCCTGGCCGTACTGGCCTTGTGGGTAATGGCCCACAACATTCTCTACACCTATGTCATGCCCTTTCTTGTGCCAGCCGGGCTGGCCGGGCAGGTGGATATCGTGCTGCTGGTGTTCGGCGTGGCGTCGCTGGGCGGCGTGTGGGTCAGCGGCCTGCTGATCGACCGCATGCTGCGCGTGCTGGTGCTGGCAAGCCTTGCGCTGTTCGCCATGGCCTCGCTGGCGCTCGCCATCGGCGGCAGCCATCCGGTCGTGGTCTATCTGGCCGTCGTGACCTGGGGCCTGACCTTCGGCGGCGCCCCCGCCTTGCTGCAGACCGCATCCGCCGAGGCGGCAGGGCCCGGCGCCGATGTCGCGCAATCGATGCTCGTCACCACCTGGAACCTCGCCATCGCAGCCGGCGGCATCGTCGGCGGCGTCCTGCTGGAAACGCACGGCGTCGGCGCGTTCCCGTGGGCGCTGCTTGTCTTGCTGGTTGTGGGGCTGTTGATTGCGTGGGCCTCGCGCGGGCATGGGTTCCCGGCGCGGCCCGGCGTAGCCTAGCGCGCGGCGCTGAGAGCGCTAGGGATTCTTGAGCCGTCGCCCGGGCTTGGGCGGCGGCGCCTGCAGGCTCACCAGCAACCGCCCGAACTCGCGCGCGGCCGGCGTCTTCTCGCCGTCGCTCCAGATCAGCGCAAAATCCGCTGCCGGCAGCGCCGGCAAGCCGTACTGGCCATCGACCACCTTCATCCCCGGCTTCAGGTCGCCGCGGATTTGCACCGAGGCGCCGAGCCCCGCCAGTACCGCAGTGCGGATGCCCTCCTGGCTTGGCGACGTAAACGCCACGTGCCACGGTATGGAGGTGCCCTCCAGTGCCGCCACGCCCACCTGCCGGTTGACGCACGGCGAGGGCGACAGCGCGAGCGGCAACGACGCACCCGGGGCGATCTCGAAGGCCTGGGCGGCGGCCCACACGAACTGCGTGTGCTGCAACACCGTGCCGCCCTCCCCGCCTGGCGCCGCCAACACCACGGCAAGATCCAGTTCGCCGGCCTTGATCATCGCGCGCAAGTCCAGGTACGTGCCCACGTTCACATCGAGACGCACCGCGGGGAATGCCCGGGCGAACCGCGACAGCAGTTGCGGCAGCCGCTCGCCCAGGAAGGTTTCCGGCACGCCGAAGCGCACCACGCCGCAAACGGGAGAGGGCTGGAACCGGCGCGAAAGTGCATCGAGCGAGGCCAGGATCTGCTCCGCGTGCTGGAGAAAATCGTTGCCGTCCTCGGTCAGGGTCAGGGTGCGCGTCGTGCGGTGCAGCAGCGGCCGGCCCACCTGCTCTTCGAGCCGCCGGATCTGATGGCTGACCGCGGACTGCGTCAGGTGCAGCCGCTGCGCCGCGCGCGTGAAGCCGCCGGTTTCCTTGACGGCGACAAAGGCCCGCAGCAGTGTCGGATCGAAATCCATGGTCCCTTATTTATGATGAACGCTAATGAATTGGAAGAAATTAGATCATTTCTATCATAGCGAGGACTCGCCCACAATGTGCGCCAAGACCGGCGTCGAGCACGACGCCATCCGTTCCCCGCAACCGGATTCGCCTGGAAAGCACCCTCGATGCACCTCACTCATTCCCGTAAAAACCAAATGGCATTGGCCGCCGTCTGCCTGGCCGCGCTGATGTTCGGCCTGGAGATTTCCAGTGTGCCGGTCATTCTGCCCACCCTTGAGCACGTCCTGCACGGCGGCTTCGGGGACATGCAATGGATCATGAATGCCTACACCATCGCCTGCACCACGGTGCTGATGGCGGCCGGCACGCTGGCCGACCGCTTTGGCCGCAAGCGCATGTTCATCCTCGGCATTGCCTTGTTCGGCATCGCCTCCCTGATCTGCGGCCTGGCGCAAAGCGCCGCCTTGCTGATTGCCAGCCGGTTCCTCCAGGGCATGGCCGGCGGCGCGATGCTGATCTGCCTGGTGGCGATCCTGTCGCATCAGTTCCAGGAAGGCAAGGAGCGCAGCAAGGCCTTTGGCGCATGGGGCATCGTGTTCGGGATCGGCCTGGGTTTCGGGCCCATCGTGGGCGGCATGATCGTTGCCGTATCCAGCTGGCAATGGGTGTTTCTGGTTCACGTGCTGCTGGCCATCCTGACCCTGGCGCTGGTCTTCGCGGGCGTGGAAGAGTCGCGCGATCCGCAGGCGGGCAAGCTCGATATCGCGGGCATCGTCACGCTGTCGCTGGCCGTTTTCGGCCTGGCCTACCTGATCACGCAGGGGCCGGAGGCCGGGGTTTCCCGCGCCGCCGCGATCGGCATGACGGCCGCGACGGCGGCCAGCTTCGTGGCTTTCCTGATTGCGGAAAAACGCAATCCGCATCCGATGTTCGATGTTTCGGTGTTCCACAGCCGGGACTTCTCGGGCGCACTGCTTGGCTCCATGGGCATGAACTTCAGCTTCTGGCCGTTCATGATTTACCTGCCGCTTTATTTCCACGGCGGCCTGGGCTACGGCAGCGTGGCCGCCGGTTTGTCCTTGCTGGCTTACACGCTGCCCACGCTGTTGTTTCCGCCGCTGGGAGAGCGGCTTGCGTTGCGCTACGGGGCCGGCAGGGTCATTCCCCTGGGCTTGTTCACGATCGGGCTGGGCTTCATGCTGATGAAGCTCGGCAGCAGCCTGGCGCAGGCAAGCTGGCTGACCCTGCTGCCGGGTTCGCTGCTGGCCGGCATTGGCCTGGGCATCACCAACACGCCGGTGACCAACACCACCACCGGCTCGGTCCCCAGCAGCCGCGCCGGCATGGCCTCCGGCATCGACATGAGCGCGCGGATGATCTCGCTGGCGGTCAATATCGCGTTGATGGGATTCATCCTGATCGCAGGGATCTCTGCGTATCTGAAGCGTGCCTTTCCGGGGGCGTTCGATGCATTGCAGTTGCGCGTGCTGGCGCAGCGCATCGCCGCGGGCAACCTGGATGCGCCCGGTGACGCCTTCGCGCAACTGCCCGCCCTGGACGCGTCCGGCGCCGCGCTGCATGCGGCGCTGGTCCATGGCTTTGGCTGGGTGATGCTGTACGGCGGGATTGGCGCCTGGGTCCTCGCCTTGCTCAGCCTGATGATGTTCGCCCCCGGCAAACGAGGGCGTCAGGCGGTTGCCGATTCCGCGGGCCGCTGCGCCTAGAAGTCCCCCTGCGGCGGCTACCTGACGCAGGGGGATGCCCAGTACGCTCAGCCGCCGCCCCGGGTTGGCACGCCGGCGATGGCCCAGGCCGACGATTCACGCCGTGCCGGGCATGGAATCGCACACGCCTTGCGCCCCGCGAACTCGCTGGCCACGCGGGCCAGGTCGATCTCCCAGCCGCGCGCTTCGAGCGCCTTGAGCGTCTTGCGAAAGGCGATCTGCAAGCCGTCCGAGCGCACCGACACTTCCTCCTGCCAGTCGTCGGGCGTGTGCTGGGGGCAAACCCGGGACAGCACGGCATGGTCCTGCTCGAAGATGCGCAGATTGCTGCGGCGGGTGCGCGCGTCAAGCAGCGCGCTCTTCATGAAGGTACGTCCCATCATCCACAGGGTGCGCGTGCGTTTGGCGTCGACCGGCAGGTGCGCCGAGACGATGCGGATCTCCCAGCCGGGACGGGGCTCAAGCCGCAGCGTGGTGCACGGCCCGGAGAAGTGGTAGCCCGGCGTGGTGTAGACCGGCACCCGGCCACCCGCTGCCCCGCGGGCGAGCCACGCCGGCCATGAGCGGCGCCGCGGGCGGTACATGCGCATGCGCGCCTCGCCCTGCCACTCGCCTGCCTCCACCGTGAAGTCGTCGATCTCGGGATGCGCGGGGTCGCCGAAAGCCGTGCCATGCACGAATGGCGCGTGGGCAAAATCCAGGCCGTTCTCCATCACGCGGTCCCAGCTGGCTTCCCAGTCGAAATGCCCGCGCACCAGCCGGAAACGGGGATCCTCGGCCCAGGACAGATCCGGCAGCGGTGGCCGCTCCGCCGGCGGCAGGTCACCCAGGAAGGCCCAGACCCAGCCAAAACGCTCCACCGTCGGGTAAGCGTCCACCCGTGCCCGGGTGGGCACCCGCAGTCCCGGCTGGGCCGGGATATGCGTGCAGATGCCGTTGCCGTCGTAGCGCCAGCCGTGGTACGGGCACGCCACGTCGCCGGCCACCACGCGGCCATGGCTGAGCGAGCCCCCCCGGTGCGCGCAAACGTCGGACAGCACACAGGCCAGGCCGGCGCTATCGCGAAACAGCACCAGCTTCTGGCCAAGCGCGGTCACCATGACAGGCTCGGCACGCACATCCGTTGAATGGCCCAGCACATACCAGAGATTCTCTAGCATCGGGATTGCCTTGAGGATGGCATTGAGGATGGCCCCGGGGTCGCCAGGTTCGCGGGACTGCCCTGGCGCCGAGGGGAGCCTCGCCGCCGGATCGCGGCGCGCCGCACCATGGCGGTTCGACCGGATTGGGCGCCGCTGGTTTCGGCAGTGCCGCGACGCAGCATGGATTTGCTGCGGTGCGATAGAGGCAAACTACCGGAATTCGGGATCGAAAGCCGCTGCTTAATAGGGCGATTCAATTGGCGGGCTTGCGCCTGCGTGCCTAGATTTAGGTTCCAGGCAACAAGACGGCAACGGACGAGGTGACTCATGCGGCGTGATGCAAAGACCCGGTCGGAGTTGATGGCCATCCTGAACCAGTTCCTCAACAACAACCCGGAGTGCGGCGAGTGCGAACTGCATGCCATGCGAGTTCACCAGCCTGACCACACCGGTTGCAACTGGAGCGCGGAAGTCGATTTCCCGCGCGAAGAGGAGGACCATTTGCCAACCCGGCTGGCCGCGGCCAAATCCATCATCGTCGTGATGCGCGAGCAGTACAACATGCTGCAATAGCGGCGATAGCGGCAATAGCGGCAACGGAATCAGGGCAGGACAGGTTTTCCGGGCCGGCGGAACTGCTTCACAAGCCGGTCAAAAAAAACGGGGCTCCAAAGGAGCCCCGTTTGCTTGCTGACAAGGCTGGATCTGCGTTGCCGTGCTCCCTGCCGTGCTCCCCTCTCCCGCGTGCGGGAGAGGGGCTGGGGGAGAGGGCGGGCGCTCGTTTCGCCTGCGTGCTGAAAACACCACGGGCTTTGCTTGAAGCGGCTCCTAGCTAAGCCACCCCTCTCCCCGGCCCTCTCCCCCTGAGGGGAGAGGGAGAGACAGCCGTCGTCATGGCGCGCGGCCTTGGCCTGTCCAGCTGCTTCGGCTAATACCCCAGGTTTGTCATCAGTCTGACGGGGCTCCAAAGGAGCCCCGTTTTCATTGGGCGGCGGCCGGCAAGCCGGCCGCGCCGCCGGATCAGCGCACCGCGTTGGCTTCGGCCACCGCTACCGCCGTCATGTTGACGATGCGGCGGGTGGTAGCTTGCGGGTTGAGAATGTGCACCGGCTTGGCCGCGCCCAGCAGGATCGGGCCAATGGTGACGCCTTGCCCGCCCGTGATCTTGAGCAGGTTAAAAGCGATATTGGCCGCATCCAGCGTCGGCATGACCAGCAGGTTGGCGCTGCCGGCCAGCTTGGTGCCCGGCAGGAAGTGACGGCGCACGTCCTCGACCAGGGCGGCGTCGCCCTGCATCTCGCCTTCCACTTCCAGGTGCGGCGCCTCGCGGGCCAGGATCTCATGGGCCGCGCGCATCTTCTTGGCCGACGGGCGGTCCGACGAGCCGAACATCGAGTGCGACATCAGCGCCACCTTCGGATGCTGGCCAAAACGCGCGATTTCCTCGGCGGCCAGCTGCGTGATGGCGGCGAGTTCCTCGGCGGTGGGATCGTCGTTGACGAAGGTGTCGGTGATGAACAGCGTGTACTTCTCGAGCATCAGCGCGTTCATCGCGGCGAACACCTTGGCGCCCGGCGCCAGGCCAATCACGTCCCGCACATGCTCCAGGTGGGCTTCGAAGCGGCCCACGGTGCCGCACAGCATCGCGTCGGCGTCGCCCATATGCATCAGCATGGTGCCGATCAGCGTATTGGAGCGGCGCAGCATCACCTTAGCCACGTCCGGCGTGACGCCGTCGCGGCCGCGCAGGGCGTGGTAGGCCTCGTGGTAGGCACGGTAGCGCGGGTCGTCTTCCGGGTTGATCAGCTCGAAGTCCGTGCCGGCCTTCAGGCGCAGGCCTGCCTTGTCGATGCGCATCTGGATCACGTGCGGGCGGCCGATCAGGATCGGACGGGCCAGGCCTTCGTCCACCACGGTCTGCACCGCGCGCAGCACGCGCTCTTCTTCACCCTCGGCATAGACCACGCGCTTGGGCGCGGCCTTGGCTGCCGTGAACACCGGCTTCATGATCAGGCCGGTGTGGTAGACGTACTGGGTGAGCTGCTGGCGGTAGGCTTCCAGGTCCTTGATCGGACGGGTGGCCACGCCGGACTCCTCGGCGGCCTTGGCCACCGCCGGCGCGATCTTCTCGATCAGGCGCTGGTCGAACGGCGTCGGGATGATGTAGTCCGGGCCGAACTTCAGTTCCTGGCCACCGTAGGCGGCGGCAACGGCGTCGTTCAGCTCGGCTTCAGCCAGGTCTGCGATAGCCTTGACGCAGGCCAGCTTCATGGCTTCCGTGATCTTGGTGGCGCCGCAATCCAGCGCGCCACGGAAGATGTACGGGAAGCACAGCACGTTGTTGACCTGATTCGGGTAGTCCGAGCGGCCGGTGGCGATGATGCAGTCCGGGCGCGCGGCCTTGGCCACTTCCGGGCGGATTTCCGGCTCGGGGTTGGCCAGCGCCAGGATGATGGGCTTGTCGGCCATGGTCTTGACCATCTCGGCGGTCAGCACGCCGGCGGTCGAGCAGCCCAGGAACACGTCGGCGCCGTTGACGATGTCGGCCAGGGTGCGGTTCGAGGTGTCTTGCGCGTAGCGCGCCTTGTTGGGTTCCATGTTGGCGTCGCGGCCCACATAGATCACGCCCTTGGAGTCCACCACCGAGATGTTCGAGCGGGTCACGCCCAGGCTCACCATGGTGTCCAGGCAGGCGATGGCCGCGGCGCCAGCGCCGGAGACCGCCAGCTTGACCTTGGCGATATCCTTGCCGACCACCTTCAGGCCGTTGAGCAGCGCCGCGCCCGAGATGATGGCGGTGCCGTGCTGGTCATCGTGGAAGACGGGGATGTTCATGCGCTCGCGCAGCTTCTTCTCGATGTAGAAGCACTCGGGCGCCTTGATGTCTTCGAGGTTCACGCCGCCGATCGTCGGCTCCAGCGCGGCCACGATCTCGACGATCTTGTCCGGGTCGTGCGCATCGAGCTCGATGTCGAACACGTCGATGCCGGCGAACTTCTTGAACAGGCAGCCCTTGCCCTCCATCACCGGCTTGCCGGCCAGGGGACCGATGTCGCCCATGCCGAGCACGGCGGTACCGTTGGTGATCACTGCCACCAGGTTGCCACGCGAGGTGTACTCGGCGGCCATCGCGGGATCCTTGGCGATCTCCTCGCAGGCGTAGGCCACGCCCGGGGAGTAGGCCAGGGACAAGTCGCGCTGGTTGGACAGCGCCTTGGTCGCGTTTACCTGGATCTTGCCCTTGGTCGGGCTGCGGTGGTATTCCAGCGCGGCCAGGCGCAATTGCGCTTCAGGACTGTTGGGGGCATGTTGCGGTGCATCACCGCCGGTCTTGCTGGTCATTATGCTCGTCCAGGAAGTGGCCCTGCCAGTGCCCGCCGAGGCTGCGCCGGTCGTATCCGGCGTGGCTTGCCGGAATCTTCCATTGCAGCTTTCAAAGACGGGCTCCGGCGGCTCGGGCCGAAAAATCGAGCCGTCATTCTAGCTCACCCAAGCCCGGCGCGAAGCCCCTCCCACTGGGGCATCCGGGGATTTAAGGCTTTTCGCCGGGCAATTCAGTTTTTACCGCCGCACAGGCAATGTCTTGCTTGTGGCTTGCTTGTGGCTCTCCACCTGCTACTTGTCATTCGGGTCCAGCGGCAATGTCACCCGCCTTGGCCGGCCACTCTCCGCAGGGAACTGCACGAAGGCGCTGCGGATCAGGTAAGGCATCGCTGCCTGCAGGGACGCCCCCTCTGCGCGGTGGTTCGCCGTGACCTGGTAGACCCGGCGGCCGCTGGCGGCATCCTTGAAGAACACGCGCAGCGTGGACTGGGTGACCGGCACATCGCGCACCGTGGTCACCGGCGGCCAGTATCCCGGGCCACCCCAGCCGTACGGGCCCCAGGGGCGGTAGTAAGGCCCCCAGTAAGGGCCGGGATAAAAGCCGGGGCCCCACGGGTCAACGTAGTTGGTCTCCTGGATCCGCATCAGCCGCGAGTTGCTGTCGTATTCCATGCTGACCAGGTAATGCGCCTGTGGCCGGGCCACCTGCTCGAAGCCGATTCCGGAGAGCGCCTGCGCCAGCCACTGCTCATAGGTCTGGTCCTCGAGCTGCGTCTCCTGGCCGCCGGTGCGATCGAAGGCATAGGTGCGTGGCGGATCGTTCTGCCAGTCGCCCTGGCGGAAGGCCGTCACCTCGGTGGTGACGGTGCTGGCGCAGCCGGACAGCAGCGCCACGCCGAGCAGCGCCGCGCTCGCCATCAGGCGGCCGCCGCGCCAGCCTTCGCCGGCTATCCGGCCCCAATCCTTACCAAGCTTCGCCAGCTTCCCGAGCGTCGCCAGCCATCGTTTCGGCATCATGCCCCTCATCGATTCGTTGTCCATTGTGTGACTCAGACCGTGCCGGGACGGCGGAATTCCGCCGCGATCCGCCACCGGCGCCGCGCGCCCGAGCCGGGGCGCCCGCGCTTGGCTACAATGGGTTCTTCAGTGCCGTGGCACGCGGCCCGGCAGCGGCTCCCACCCTGCCCGCCTGCCGTGACCATGGCGACCTTGCCGCCCCAAGTGGCCCTCAGAGGACAGGATTCCTTCATGCTGCGCACCGACACGCCCGTTACCGTCCATCGCAAAGACTATACTCCGCCGGCCTTCGCTTTTGAGCACGTCGACCTCACGCTCGAGCTCGACCCGGCGCGCACGGTGGTCACCAATATCCTGCGCTTCACGCGCCAGGCACCCGGCCCGCTGGTGCTGGCGGGCGAGGCACTGGAGCTCGTCGGGGTCCGCCTCGACGGCAAGCCGCTGGAAGGTGCGCAGCAGACGCCCGACAGCCTGACGCTGCCCGAGCTGCCCGCGCAAGGCACGCTGGAAATCGTCACCGCCTGCCAGCCGGCCGCCAACACGTCGCTGTCCGGCCTCTACGTTTCCAACGGCAACTTCTTTACCCAGTGCGAGGCCGAGGGCTTCCGCAAGATTACCTATTACCTGGATCGCCCCGACGTGATGTCGACCTTCCGGGTCACGTTGCGCGCGCAGCGCGCGGCCTATCCGGTGCTGCTGTCCAACGGCAACCTGATCAGCGAGCGCGAGCTGCCGGACGGCCGCTTTGAGGCAGTCTGGGAAGACCCGTTCAAGAAGCCCGCTTACCTGTTCGCGCTGGTGGCCGGCAAGCTGGAATGCATCGAGGAGCGGATCCTGTCCGCTTCCGGCAAGGAGAAATTGCTGCAGGTCTGGGTGGAGCCGCAGGACCTGCCCAAGACCCGCCACGCCATGGATTCGCTGATCCACTCGATCCGCTGGGACGAGCAGCGCTTCGGCCTGGAGCTGGACCTCGACCGCTTCATGATCGTCGCCGTGGGCGACTTCAACATGGGCGCGATGGAGAACAAGGGCCTCAACATCTTCAACACCAAGTACGTGCTGGCCAACGCCCAGACCGCCACCGATGCCGATTTCGGCAATATCGAATCCGTGGTCGGGCATGAGTACTTCCACAACTGGACCGGCAACCGCGTGACCTGCCGCGACTGGTTCCAGCTCTCGCTCAAGGAAGGCCTGACGGTGTTCCGCGACCAGGAATTCTCGGCCGACATGATGGGCTCCGAATCCGGGCGCGCGGTCAAGCGCATTGAGGACGTGCGCATGCTGCGCCAGGTACAGTTCCCCGAGGATGCCGGCCCCATGGCGCATCCGGTGCGCCCCGACAACTACGAGGAAATCAACAACTTCTACACGGTGACGGTGTACGAGAAAGGCGCCGAGGTCGTGCGCATGTACCAGACCCTGCTAGGCCGCGACGGTTTCCGCAAGGGCATGGACCTGTACTTCCAGCGCCACGACGGCCAGGCCGTGACCTGCGACGACTTCCGCGCCGCCATGGCCGACGCCAACGGCCGCGACCTGACCCAGTTCGGCCGCTGGTACAGCCAGGCCGGCACGCCGGTGGTCGCGGTGCGCACCGCGTGGGATGCAGCCACCGGCACCCTGGCGCTGACGCTGTCGCAAACGAGTCCCAAGGTCGGCATCGAAACCCGCCCCGGCACGCCGGACAAGCTGCCCTTCCATATCCCCTTCGCACTGGGCCTGATCGACGCCAGCGGCACCGACCTTGCGCTGCAGCTCGAAGGCGAGAGCCAACCCGGCGCCACCACGCGCGTGCTGGATTTCACCGAGGCCGAGCAGACCTTCCGCTTCATCAACCTGCCGCGCGGTGCCAAGCCGCCGCTGGCGTCGCTGCTGCGCGACTTCTCCGCGCCGGTCATCATCGATGCCGAGTACAGCGAAGCGCAGCTGACCTTCCTGCTCGCGCACGACAGCGATCCGTTCAACCGCTGGGAGGCCGGCCAGCGCCTGACCACGCGCGCGCTGCTGCAACTGGTGGCCCAGAGCCAGGCCGGCCGCGAGCTCCAGCTCGACCCGGCGCTGGTGGCCGCGCTGCGCACCGTGCTCAACGACCAGCAGCTCAGCCCCGCCTTCCGCGAGCAGGCCCTGACGCTGCCGGCCGAGGCTTACCTCGCCGAGCGCATGGGCGTGGCCGATCCGGCCGCCATCCATCGCGCCCGCCAGTTCATGCGCGAGGCGCTGGCGCGCGCGCTCAAGGCCGACTGGCTGGCCGCGTTCGAGGCCAACGCCACGCCGGGCGCCTACAGCCCCGATGCGGTGTCCGCCGGCAAGCGCGCGCTGCGCAACCTGGCGCTGAGCTACCTGGCCGACAGCGGCGACGCCGCCATGCAGGCGCTGGCAGAAGCGCAATACAAGGCCGCCGACAACATGACGGACCGCTTCGCCGCGCTCAGCGCCATGGTCAACACCTTTGCCCCCGGCCGCGAGGCCGCGCTGGCCGATTTCTACCAGCGCTTCGAGCAAGACCCGCTGGTGATCGACAAATGGTTCTCGCTGCAAGGCACGCAGCGCGGCACCATGGGGCCGCAAAGCGCCGGCCACAAAGGCAAGCACACCATCGACACGGTGCGCGCGCTGATGCAGCACCCCGCTTTCAACCTGCGCAACCCCAACCGCGCGCGCTCGCTGATCTTCAGCTTCTGCGCGGCCAACCCGGCCCAGTTCCATGCCGAGGATGGCTCGGGCTACGCCTTCTGGGCCGAGCAGGTGCTGGCGCTGGACGCCATCAACCCGCAAGTGGCGTCCCGCCTGGCGCGGGTGATGGATCGCTGGCAGAAGTACGCCCTGCCGCTGCGCGACCGCATGCGCGCCGCGCTGGAACAGGTGGCGGCGGCCAGCGAGCTGTCCCGCGATGTGCGCGAGATCGTGAGCAAGGCGCTGGCGCCGTAAGGCAGCGCCGGGCTGGCCGGGGCGCGGCTGGCAGCACCGCGCCCAGGCCAGCCCGACAGTACCCCACAGGCCGGTGGCATTGGCCTGGCGGGCTGGCGCCCATGTAGAATTGCGGCCATTCAAGGAGAATCCCCATGAGTCGCATCAGCCTCACCCGCTACCTGGTCGAGGAGCAGCGCAAGCACAACACGATCGAGCCCGAACTGCGGCTGCTGATCGAAGTCGTGGCGCGCGCCTGCAAGGCCATTTCCAACTCCGTCAGCAAGGGCGCCCTTGCCGGCATCCTCGGCTCGGCCGGCACCGGCAACGTGCAAGGCGAGACCCAGCAAAAGCTGGACGTGATCGCCAATGAAGTCCTGCTCGACGCCAATGAGTGGGGCGGCCACCTCGCCGCCATGGCGTCCGAGGAAATGGACAGCTTCTACGAGATCCCGAACCGCTATCCCAAGGGCGAATACCTGCTGCTGTTCGACCCGCTCGACGGCTCGTCCAACATCGACGTGAACGTGTCGATCGGCACCATCTTCTCGGTGCTGCACATGCCCAAGCCGGGCCAGACCGTCACTGAAGCCGACTTCATGCAGGCCGGCAGCCGCCAGGTCGCCGCCGGCTACGCCGTGTACGGCCCGCAGACCACGCTGGTGCTGACCGTTGGCAACGGCGTGCACATGTTCACGCTGGACCGCGAAGCCGGCAGCTTCGTGCTGACGCAATCCGACGTGATGATCCCGGAAGACACCAAGGAATTCGCGATCAACATGTCCAACATGCGCCACTGGGCCCCGCCCGTGCGCCGCTATATCGACGAATGCCTGGCCGGCGACGAAGGCCCGCGCGGCAAGAACTTCAACATGCGCTGGATCGCCTCGATGGTGGCCGACGTGCACCGCATCCTCACGCGCGGCGGCATCTTCATGTACCCGTGGGACAAGCGCGAACCGGAGAAACCCGGCAAGCTGCGCCTGATGTATGAAGCCAACCCCATGGCCATGCTGATCGAGCAGGCCGGCGGCGCGGCCACCAACGGCCATGAGCGCATTCTCGACATCCAGCCGGAAAAACTGCACCAGCGCGTGTCGGTGATCCTCGGCTCGAAGAACGAAGTGGAACGCGCCACGCGCTACCACCAGGAAGAGAAAGCGGCCGGCTGATCGCGGGCGGCTTCATCGATCCGACGAAAAAGGGACGCCGCGGCGTCCCTTTTTCTATTGCGTCTATTGCGGTTTCGTCGGCGTCGAGGAACATGCGCTCGGCGGCCAGGTTTGCCTGTGCTCCGAGCGTGTGTTTGTCGAGCCGCCGGCAGCCGCCCCCAAGCCTTGCGCATGACGCCGCCTGAATGACCGCGCCGCCACCCGGCGGCGCGCCTGCAGGGACCCCCGGCAAAAAATTTGCACCGGGACTTCACAGCAAAAAAAAACGCTGCTATGATTGCGGGCTTCATCCAGTTGTTGACGGATGATGGGCCGAAGTAGCTCAGTCGGTAGAGCAGCTCATTCGTAATGAGAAGGTCGGGGGTTCGATTCCTCTCTTCGGCACCATAAGAATTCCAAAGTTTGACCCGCATTGTTAAAAACCCGGACAGCCCCAAAGGCTCTCCGGGTTTTTTGTTTCCGGCGATGCGGGGACCACGCATCCGGCACAAGCCCCGGATCCGGCTACCCTGCGGCACCTGTCTCTGCGACGCCAGAAAATACCCGGTCGCCACCACCAGCTCCACCAACGCACAGCCATAAAACCCCGGCCATCCCGTGCCGGGCGACGATGCGTTCGTGCGGTACGCAAGATACCCTCCGCGTTCCCCCACACCCCCCACGTTACGTAACGCGTAACACCGCCGCGCCACCTCCCCGCGTGGCGGCCCACAGCACCCGCCCCCTTCCCGCCCCCGGCAGATCGCCCGTAATCCCTTATCTGGCGCCGCTTCCAGCCTGATCGCATCCGCCCCGCGCCACCACTACGCCGCGTCGGCAAGCGCCATCGGCCAGATGGCACGGCGATTGCGCTAGTCCTTGTCATTCACGCGCGAGCGCGCAGCGCCATGCCGCTGCCACTCGAGGAGCCCTGCCGCGCGCATCGACAGGGACTTGCATGACGGGCCACGACGAATGAGAGAGCAAATGACATCAGTTTTCAGCAGCGAGGAATTGGACATGTATTTCTCTTCGTACGCCGGCATGGAAGGGGGGAACATCGGCGCGGCTGTCTGGATATGTGATAAGGAGCCGCACCTGCTTGCGTTTTCGCCGGGCACCTCGCTGGCGCCGGTGCATGAGCCGCCCGCCTGGGACAGCGCATTCCGCGAGCGCCACCGGCATGACATGCCGCGCTGGCAAACGCACCAGCGCCTCGCCCGCATCATGGCGGCGACGCGCGCGGCAACGCTGCGTGAAACCATGCCGGAGCTGGACTGGCGCGGCTACTTCGACCAGTATCTTTACGCGCCGCGCGGCTGGGAGTTCAAGATCAATCTCTACCCCCTGCCCAAGCCGCAGCAGATGGACCTGTCGCAGATCGAGACCTTTCGCCGCAACCCGTGCCTCAGCCCGAACTGGCGCTATGTGGAATTCTGCCGCCAGGGTGGGCGCTTCCGCTTTATCGCGGAGCAGCGCCGGCGCATGCGTCCCAAGGTGATTCTCTGCACGGGGCAGGCCGAGGAAGAGGAGTTCCTGCTGGCGTTCGGCTTCCAGGGCGTGCCCTGCTCGGAGCATCACCTGCAGCCGGCAGACCTGGTCAAGACGCTGCGCGTGTATTCGCACGAGGGCACCCACTTGGTCATCTGCCCGAAGGTGGGCGGGCCGACCGGCATCAACTCGGACACGCTGCTCGATGCGATGGGCGCCTTCCTGTCGGTCTGGCTCGACGCAGCGGATTTTCCGGATGTGCGCACGCAAGCCATGCGTGCGGAGGCGCCCGCCGGCACCGCGCACCTGGCCTGGCGCGCGATGACGCACAGCCAGGCTGGTTCCGCCAGCGCGTCTGCCGTATGACCCAAGCGCCGCGGCCACTGCCGCGACGCCCGCCTGCGCGCATCGTCAAACGCGTGTTTGCCTGATTGCGCCATGCCCTGGCGCTGCCGCCTGGCAGCCGCCAGCGGCATATCAACCCTCCCCCTGCCTGCCCGCGCAAGCTCGCGGAATGTCCCGCTTAACCGGAAGGTTGACATCCGCTTGCCCTCCAATCCCCTCCATAGGCTTACGGCTTTCGATTGATTGAATCCCTCGCGCCGAAGCACCAGACTGGTAACACGATAAATACAAAACCGGCTGGCCGATCCAATTGGCCGCCGGGACCGATGACGAAGCGGCCGCGCAGCACGCGGTACGCGTTCGCACTTGCCACGCAACCGGGGAACATCATGCACATCGCCGCCACCTAGGGCCGCCGGCGCCACGCCGGACTCGCGCAGGATGGCTGCGCCCGCACGCCAATTCGCGTCGCGTCCAGCCAGCTCCCAGCCAAGACAATCGACAAGGAAGCGGCCATGGATGCTTATCCAGTTCCTGGCGCGGCGAGGTATCGCCTTTTTCCGCGCAAGCTCCTGATGGTGTTTGCGCTAGGCGCATCTCTGTGGGCCGTCGCCGCCCGCGCGGATGACAGCACGCCGCCAGACACCCCGGCAGATTCGGCGCAGGCTACGCCGGCGCCCGCCTTCAGCCCGCAGGTCTGGCTGAACGCCGGGTTTTTCTCTTACCACTTCAATCACGCGGCGCACTACAACGCGGCCAACTGGGGCATCGGCGCGGATGTCCGCATTACCGAGGATTTCACCTTGTCGGCCGGCGAGTACCGCAACAGCATGCGCGATCACTCCACCTATGCGACCGTCACCTGGCAGCCTCTGCATCTTGGCCCAGTGCGGATCGGCGCCACGGCGGGCGCGGTGCGCGGGTATCCGGATGTCAATCACGGTGGCTGGTCGCCGATGGCGGCGCCCGTCATCAGCATCGAGTATGGGCGCGTGGGTGCGAACCTGATCTACGTGCCGACGATGCGGGGGAAGGTGGATGGCTGCATCTCGCTGCAGCTCAAGATCCGGGTCTGGTAGGCGATTTCCGTGGCGGGAAGGCAGGGGGGAAAGGTAAGGGGGAAGGCGAGAAAAAAAGGCGCCGCATGCTAGAGCATGCAGCGCCACGGAAGGAGGGCCAAGGGATTAGGCCCTCTCGGGAAAACCACCCCCGGGGAGAGAGCGGTAAGTGACTACTGTAGCGAGCGGAGCCGCATCAACCTATCAGCCACTTCCCAATGCATGCAGAGAAATTTCCGCAAACTTTTCCGTTCCGGCTCATGGCTCATGGCTCATGGCTTATGGCTTATGGCTTATGGCTTATGGCTTGAACGTATCGCCCAGCACCACGCCTTCACGACGCGGATCGGCCCCGCCGACCAGCGCCGTCGACCCGCCCACGGTGGTGCGGATGATGGCGCTCAAGCCGCTCGACTGCGCCGTCACGTTGACCACATGGCCAAGCCCGCGCAGGCCCTTGACCAGCGGATCGTTGTCGCCGGCCAGGCCGCCGGCCGGCTTGGTGGCATCCACGTTGGGATGCTCGCCGCCGACCATCATGCCGCTGGCGGCGCTGTTTGAGCCACCGAAGTCGATCATCGACACGGCCTGCTGCGCGTCCATCTTCCAGTCCAGCACGCCCACCAGGGTCTTGGCCACGTACTGGATGATGCTGGCGCCGCCCGGCGAACCGGTGGTCATGTAGAAGTCGCCGCGCGAGCCGTCGGCATTGCGCTTGAACACCAGCGTGGGCGCCATCGAGCTGCGCGGGCGCTTGCCCGGCTGCACGCGGTTGGCGATCGGCACGCCGCCGGCATCGGCAGGTGCCGCGTTGAAGTCGGTCAGCTGGTTATTGAGCAGGAAGCCGTTGGTGAAGTGATACGAGCCGAGGCCCGCCTCGATGGTGGTGGTCATCGAGACGACGTTGCCATACTTGTCGGTCAGCGACAGGTGCGTGGTACCGTGCTCGTTGATGACCGACGGGGCCAGCGGCACGGCACCGAGGTCGCCCGCCGCGACCGGCAACGTCATGGAGCCCACCGTGCTGATCAGGTCCGCCCGCTTGCGCAGGTAAGGCTTGTTCAGCATGCTTTCCCAGCTGCCGCCCGGCAGGCCGATGAAGTCGGTATCCGCCACGTACTTGTTGCGGTCGGCATACGCCAGGTTGCCTGCCTCGGCCATCAGGTGGACGCCGAGCACGTTCGGGCGGCCGCCGTTCTTGTCCATGTTCGACGGCGCATAGCGCGACATCTCGTAGTTCTCAACGATACCCATGATCTGCGCCACCGCGATGCCGCCGGAGGACGGCGGCGGCATGCCGCAGATCTCGTACTCGCGATACGTCGTGCAAACCGCCGTGCGCTTCTTGGCGACGTAGCTCTCCAGGTCGGCCAGCGTGGTCAGGCCCGGCGTGGCGGTGCCGCCGTACGTGTTCTGGATCTTGGCGACGATCGCTTGGGCAATCGGGCCGTTCTTGTAGAACGCATCCGCGCCGCCGCTGGCGACCGAGGTAAACACGTTGGCCAGCGCCGGGTTCTTGATGATGGTGTTGACCGCGCGCGGGGTGCCGTCGGCATTGAGGAAGTATCCGGCCATCTCGGCGTCGCGCTTGATGCTGGGGGCCGTCACCGGGTTGCTGACCGCCGAGGCGATCGCGGCAGCCATGCGGGGCGGAATCGGGAACCCATCGGTCGCCAGCTTGATGGCGGGAGAGAACAAGTCCTTCCAGGCCAGCTTGCCGTGCTCGCCGTGCGCCAGCTCCAGCACGCGCAACGTGCCGGGCGTACCGATGGAGCGGCCGCTGTGCGTCGCGTTAGGCGCGGGCGTAGTCTGGTCGGCGGCGGACTTCCATTGGATATAGTTGCCGTCGGCGGCGGCCGGCGCCATCTCGCGCCCGTCGTAGGCGGTGACCTGCTTGGTGGCCGCGTCGTAATACATGATGAAGGAGCCGCCGCCGATGCCGGAGGATTGCGGCTCGACCAGGTTCAGCACCATCTGCGCCGCTACCGCGGCATCCACCGCCGTGCCGCCGTTCTTCAGCACGTCGCAGGCGGCCTTGGTCGAGACCGGGTTGTTGGTCACCGCCATATAGGTCTTGGCGTAGACCGTATTCTTGGGCGCATAGCCGGTGGCGATCTCCGGCGCGTTGGGGTCGCCCGGCAGCACCACGGCTTCACCGCCGGTGGTGCCGTTCAGTTCGCAGCCCGCGACCACCGTCGGGGTGGTCGAAGCCGGGGTGGTAGCAACGGGATCGTCGCCGCCGCAGGCACCCAGGGTCAGCGCCAGGGAGGCGAGCGCGATGGCGCTGAGCCGGGTCGGCGTGAAGCGGGTGCCGGCCGGGTCCATAGGCGAGGTCACCGCTTCGTGAGCAGTTTGTGGCATGTTCTTCCTGTCTTATGTTGAGGCTTCAGAAAATCGACGCTTCCCTCGTCGATCGCCGCAACCGCTGCTGATGGGGGAGCGGTTGTGACGAAGGATCAACATAGACCTGCCATTCACGATTCTGAATAGCTACATGTCTGGATTTACAGACATGTGAACGTGGTTCATACTTGGGAGTGCTGCAAGATGCGCATCAGGCTGTCGGTGGCATGGACACGTCGACGCTCTGCCCCCTCGCCCCCTGGATTGAAGCGCGGCTCAGGCGGCGAGCACTTCGGCCTCGAGCATGCTGCTGATGGCGGCTTCCAGGGTCACAAGGGCTGCTGTCTTCGGCAGGCAGCAGCAGATGCCGTAGCCCATCTCCGGCGGCGGCATGTGCAGCCACATATTGTCCGACAGCAGCAGCACCCGCTGGGCGGGCAGCATGCTCCGCAGCTTGCGCAGCAGGCGCCAGCCGCTGGTCACGTCCTGCGGCATGCCAAACACCAGCAAGCCGGCCTCGCGGATCGTCGTCCCGTGCATGGAGAGATCGTCGGGATCCACGCCATCCACCTGTTCCACGCCGGGCATGCTCTCCAGCATGCGGGCCAGGCCGAGGCGCAGCAGCGCGCATTCGTCGATCACCACCGCCCTGAGCGGCGCCGTGCCGTGCGACGCTAGCGGCAGCCTGGCAACCTGCCGCGCCGACATGGCCGATGGCACGCCCGGCGAGACGCCTCGCGAGGTGATGCTGTCTACGCCTGCCCGGCTGGTGAGTGCCATGTCCATGATTCCTCCTTTTGCTTTTTTTCTGGAACGGCGCCAGCGGGGACGCCTGACAGGGTACGGTGCAAGGCACGTGCCAGCCGCCAACGCGGGCTCTCGCGCACAGCAGGGCAGGCCGCTCGGCCTTACGGCGCAAGGGATTGCCGCTTGCGCGAGACGCGGGTGGCGCGGCCCGGGCGGGGCCGGGGCATGTTACGCGTCACGTAACGTGTTCCGCATATTGTTCCGCACGGCACAAGCAAAACCGCCGCGCAAAAGCGCGGCGGCCGGCGTGCGACGGGAAGCGAGGGGGACTCAGACCAGCGCGATGCGGTCCTCCACCAGCCGGATATGGCCGCCCGGCTTGTCCTCCATGATCTTCATCGACTTCTGCCCGATGTGCAGGCTGCACCCCCCGTGGATGCGCCGGCTCACCTCGATCACCGCCTCGGGAGACGGCCGCAGCTGCTCGGCAAGCTTGGCGAGCCTGGCGTCGAGCGCAATCGAGTCGCGGGTGAGCTTGAACAGCGTGGCGCGCGCTTTCTCGCGCAGGTCGCCCACCGCTTTCTCCGGATTCTTGGCGAAGAAGCTGACCAGCTGCTGCACCTTGGCCTGCTCCGCCTCCAGTTGGCGGCGCTGGGCCTCGAGCTCGGCCTTCTCGGCTTCGGCGTAGGGATTGGTGCCCACCTGCACGATGGTGGCGGTGCCCGCGGAGGCGCCAAGGGTGGCGGTGCGCACAGCCAGTTGCGCACGGCAGCGCCCGCCGGTGATGTTGCCCTGGCCCCCCTTGGGGCTGCCGGCAATGATGCTGCGCCCGGCGGCGACGTCGCTCTGGCGGATGCCGCTTTCCACCTTGACCTCGGTGCCGGCCTCGACCACCGCGCTTTCGATGAAGCGCGCATGCAGCGAGCCCTTGCAGGTCACCCGCGCCAGCGCGACGCCCTCGGCGCCCTGTTGTGTGCCTTGATGCGCGCCTTGATGCGTGCCCTCGGCCTTGCCGATGATGCCGCCCTTCACCACCACATTGCCGCCCGCCTCCACATGGGCAGCCTCGATGGTACCGGTGACGATCACGTCGCCGGTCACGCGCACGGTCATGCCGGTCCTGATATCGCCGTTGACGCGCAGCGTGCCGTCGAAGGTGACGTTGCCGGAATGCATGTCCACCGCTTCCACATCGACCACCGGGCTCACCGATGCGCCCTGCGCCAACAAGGACGGCGAGCCCGAGATCGCCGCCACCAGTACCTCCGGATCGGCGGGATCCGGTGCCACGCCGGCCAAGCCTTCCGCAAATGGCGGATCGGCGGCCGGCACGGCGGGCACGACCTTGCCGAAGACATCGATGCCGTCGCTGCCCTGGCGGGCCGGGATGCGCCGCATCAGCGGCGTGCCGGGATTCACCAGCAACAGCGTGCCCAGGTCGCGCAGGTCGATGCGGCCGCTTTCATCCTCGGCCACCAGCGGCTTGGGAGAGGCCAGCAGGCTCTCGAAGCGCGCCGGCATGCCGGGCAGCGGCGCGCGTCCCGCGGCAATCTCGAGCGCGTCGCAATAGCCCGCCTCGACCGCACCACGCAGGGCCGCGTTGTCCGGCTCGGCTTTGACGCCGCGCTCGGCCAGCGCGGCACGGATATCGTCCCGTGTCACCTCGCGCCCGCCTTGCGGCGGCAGCAGGTTGAGCCGCACGCTCAGGTTGTCGCTGCTGACGCTGAGATCGAAGTAGCCGTCGGTCAGCTCGCCGATCAGCGCCTCCACAGGCGTCCCCTCGGTGGCGCGCTGGCATTGCGCGAGAAAGGCGCCGATTGCGGCGGTGTCCAGTTTCGCCTGCGCCCAGCCGCCCCTGGCCAGCGCCTCTTGCAGCGCGGCGCGGTCCGGCGCCATGCGGCCCGGCATGGCGGCATACCCCGCGCGCAGCTGCCGCGCGCTGTCGTCCAGGCTAACCCGTAAGCCGCCGGCCTCTGTGTCTTGTCCCCGGTTTTCCATTCGATTGTTCCATTGATGGATCATGTCCGGACGGCTCCGCCCCGTCCTCGGGGTCGTCCGCAATCCCGGCCTCGGCAGTGCCGCGCCGCCGCTGCGCCATGGCGCGGCCGCCCGGTGCCCGTGGCCTGCCAGGCAGGCCTTTGAAGCCGGGGATGTCATTGACGCGCCGCGGGATCTTGGTCCCTTCCGACGCACACAACACCATCGGCCGATTCGCCGAAAACTTGAGCCGCGGCACCGCCCGCAACCCACCGTCATGGCGAAAAATGTACACTTCTGCCCATCGACGGAACGCCGTGCCGCAATGCCAGGGGATCACAGATGATTGTGCGAGACCGCCCATCGGGACCGAGGTTGTTCCTGGTCCTGCGAGGCTCGATCCTGTCGCGCATCTGGCGCGTGCTGCTGGTGAACTTGCTGGTAGCCGTTGCCGTCACGCTCAGCCACGGCGCGTTCTTCCAGCACAAGGTCACGCTCACGGCCATCCCCTTCACGCTGATCGGCCTGCCGCTGGCCATCTTCCTGGGCTTTCGCAATACCGCCGCCTACGATCGCTTCTGGGAAGGGCGCAAGCTGTGGGGAGAGCTGGTGGTGCGCAGCCAGAACCTGGCACGGCAATGCCTCAGCCTGATCGCGGACAACGTGCCGGACAGCGCCGGCCATAAACCGACGGGCCTGAGCGACGCGCGCGTGCGCATGATCTCCCGCACCATTGCCTACGCGTACGTGCTGCGCAACCGTTTGCGCGGCGCCAGCGCCGCTACCGGCCTGGACCCCGCGTGGCTGCGCCCGGCGGAGCTCACCGACCTGCAGCGCACCGCCAATGCGCCCGCCTTGCTGATGATGCGCATGGGCGAAGACCTGGGCCAGTGCGTGCGGCAGCACCGCGTCGAGCCCTGCCTCGCCGCCGGCATCGACGACACCTTGTCGGCCATGATGGCCACGGCGGTGGCGTGCGACCGCATCCACAACACGCCCATCCCGTTCTCGTACACGCTGCTGCTGCACCGTACCGCCTACCTGTATTGTTTTTTGCTGCCGTTCGGGCTGGTGGATACCATCGGCTTCGTCACGCCCGCGGTGGTGGCCATCGTGGCCTACACCTTCTTCGGCCTGGATGCGCTGGGCGATGAGCTGGAAGAACCGTTCGGCACCAGCGCCAACGACCTGCCGCTCGATGCGCTCTGCCGCACCATCGAAATCGGCATGAAGGAAGCGCTGGGCGAGACCACGCTGCCGCCACCGCTCGTCCCCGTGGATTACTGCCTGCTTTAGCGGGCCTGTTCAGTGGGCCTGTTTAGTGGGCCTGTTTAGGGGACCCGGCAAGGCGGCACCGGCATGCGCCGGTTGCACCACTCGCCCCGGGCAAGCGCGACTTTCGGTAAACTGCCGCTGTACCGGCGCAGCGTCGTCCGGCTTTGGCGCACGCCTCACCGCTTTTCCCCAGGTTCCAGACATCCCAGATGGCCCAGAAGTCCCCGGCGTCCAAGACGCCCGCCGCACCGGCGCCCAGCCCCCACGAAATCCGCCCCGGCCAGTCCATCGAACTGCTCAAGGCGCTGCATATCCTCACGCGCGACGGCAAGATGAACCAGGACAGCCGCCGCAAGCTCAAGCAGGTCTACCACCTGTTCCAGTTCATCGAGCCGCTGCTGCAGGACCTCAAGCAGGATCACCCGGACGTGACGCTGGTCGACCACGGCGCCGGCAAGTCCTACCTCGGCTTCATCCTGTATGACCTGTTCTTCAAGGCGCAGCTCGACCAGTCGCACATCTACGGCATAGAGACGCGCGAAGAACTCGTGCGCAGCTCGCAGGAACTCGCCAGCCGGCTGGGCTTCAAGGGCATGTCGTTCCTGAACCTGTCGGTTGCGGATTCGATCACGTCCGATCAGCTTCCGCCCACCATCGACATCGTCACCGCGCTGCACGCCTGCAACACAGCCACGGACGATGCGATCCGTTTCGCGCTGGAAAAGCACGCCAAGTACATCGTGGTGGTGCCGTGCTGCCAGGCCGAGGTGGCCGGCGTGCTGCGCAAGAACAAGGGCAAGCTGCTGGCCGGCAATCCGCTGACCGAAATCTGGCGCCACCCGCTGCATACGCGTGAGTTCGGCAGCCAGGTGACCAACGTGCTGCGTTGCCTGCAGCTCGAGGCGCATGGCTACCAGGTCAGCGTGACCGAGCTGGTGGGCTGGGAGCACTCGATGAAGAACGAGCTCATCGTCGCGCAGTACAAGGACCTGCCGCGCCGCCGCCCGGCCGAGCGGCTGAACGAAGTGCTGCGCACGCTGGGACTGGAAGAGATGGAAGCGCGCTTCTATACGCAGGAGCCGGCTGCTGCCGGCTGAAGCTGACTCGCGCCAAGCCAATGGCGCGCTGCTGTGCGCAAGCTCAAACGCGCCGCGTCAACGGCGCGTTTTTTATGTTCCGCTGGCCTCGGTCATCAGCTTGCGCCAGCCGTCGTGGCCGAGCCGGCGCATGGTTTCCTGGTTGCGCTCGTAGATATCCGACGCGTCGGGAAAAGCCGCCACGGCTCGCGCGATGCTGTCCTCGCGCAGCAGGTGCAGGATGGGGTAAGGCGCGCGGTTGGTGTAGTTCTCGATGTCGTCCGGCTCGCTGCCGCCGAACTCGTAATGCGGATGGAAGCTGGCGATCTGCAGGATGCCCGCCAGGCGCAGGCTCTTGAGCAGACGCTCGGCGAAATAGAGGAAATCGTTGTAGTCGAGAAACTCGGCCAGCGCGTGTGGCACGATCAGCAGGGTCGTGTCGATCTCGGCAGGGTCGGCATCGGCGAGCGTGCGCAACTCGGTTTCGAGATCGGCGAGCACACCCTCGGTATCGGTGGCATCGCTCACCGTGTAGCGGATCTGCCGCTTCACGTGCACGGCCTTGGCGAAGGGGCACAGGTTGAGGCCGATCACTGCGCGTTCCAGCCATTGCTGGGTGGCGTCTACGATGAACTGGCTGGATGGCGAAGCGATGGGCATGGCGATGCGTGACGCAGGGAACGGCGCTAAACGCGCTAAACCGCTATTTTAGCCTCCCGCCCAGGCAGGCCAAAGGCGCTCAGCGCCGCGGCCCGTAGATTTGCCTGGCCAGCGCGTCCGCCTGGCGCATGGCCGCATCGCGCTCGGCCGTGCTCAGCTTTGCGCAGACGTACTCCAGGTTGGCGGTGTCCAGGTCGGTGACATGGCGCTCACCAGACAGCACGATCACCTTGCGCCACATGCAGGCCTTGACGCGGTCACGCTCCAGCCCGAGGCACCCGGACTGCAGGCAGTACGAGAGGTTGCGCTGGGACAGGAAATCGCCTTTCATCGCCTTTTCCTGCAGCCCCTGCGCGGTTTCCTGCGCGAGCGCCGGGTGCATGCCGGCCACAAGACCCAGCACGACCAGCACAAAGGCCCGCGCGGCGGGAAGAGGCAACGACAAGCGGGACGGCAAGGGCATGAGAAGCGCGGGAGACCCGTGGCACGAGGGAAGGGGCGATATTAGCAGTTGCCCCTGGCCTATATAATCCGATCCGCCGCACCCTGCCTTGCGCCCCTTTGCGCGATCGACCGCCTTGCCCCGGATTCAACCCATGTCTGCACCCACCGCCCCCCTCCCCGCCGCCAGCGTCGCCGTGATCGGCGGCGGCCCCGCAGGCCTGATGGCGGCAGAGGTGCTGGCCGCACGCGGATTGCGCGTGGACGTGTACGACGCCATGCCCTCGGTCGGCCGGAAGTTCCTGATGGCCGGGCGCGGCGGCATGAACCTCACGCATTCCGAAGCGGCGCAGCCCTTCCTCGGGCGCTATGGCAAGCGCAGCGCGCAAATGGCGCCGCTGCTGGCCGCCTTCGATCCGCAAGCGCTGCGCGGCTGGGTGCACGGCCTCGGCATCGAGACCTTCGTCGGCAGCTCGGGCCGCGTCTTCCCCACCGACATGAAAGCCGCGCCAATGCTGCGTGCGTGGCTGCACCGCCTGCGCGAGGCCGGCGTGCAGTTCCATATGCGCCATCGCTGGCTGGGCTGGGACGATGCATCGGGCCAGCTGCGCTTTGCCACGCCCGATGGCGAGCTGCCGGTCCGGCCCGATGCCACAGTGCTGGCGCTTGGCGGCGGCAGCTGGGCACGCCTGGGTTCCGACGGCGCATGGGTACCGCTGCTGGCCGCGCGCGGCGTGGACATCGCCCCTTTGCGCCCCGCCAATTGCGGCTTCGACGTAGCCTGGAGCGAGCACTTCCGCGCGCGTTTTGCCGGCCACCCGCTGAAGGCCGTGGCCATCGGGCTGCGCGAGCGCGATGGCGTGGAGCACTATCGCCAGGGCGAGTTCGTCATCACGGCCGGCGGCATCGAGGGGAGCCTGGTCTATGCGCTGAGCGCGCCAATGCGCGACCTGCTCGAAGCCACGGGCGAGGCCACGATCCATCTCGACCTTGCGCCCGGCCTGCCGGCCGACCGCGTGGCCGAAGCGGTGCAGCGCCCGCGCGGCGCGCGCTCGCTGTCGAGCCACCTGCAGAGCAAGCTGGGCATCACCGGCGTCAAGGCCGGCTTGCTGCGCGAATGCTTGTCAAAAGAAGAATTTGCCGACCCCGCGCGGCTGGCGGCGGCGCTCAAGGCGCTGCCCGTGCGCCTGCTGCGCGCGCGCCCGATCGATGAAGTGATCAGCAGCGCGGGCGGCGTCGCGTTCGAGGCGATGGACGCGCAATTGATGCTGCGCGCCGTGCCGGGCGTGTTCTGCGCCGGCGAGATGCTGGACTGGGAAGCGCCCACCGGCGGCTACCTGCTGACCGCCTGCTTTGCCAGCGGGCGCGCGGCCGGGCTGGGAGCCTCGGCCTGGCTGGAAGCGGCCGGGGCTGCCGGGCGCTAAGCCAGCCTGGGCTCGCTCAGGCCGCCTTGCCGCTGACGATGCTCAACGCCACGGCCTCGGCCACTTCGATGCCATCGATGGCCGCGGAGTAAATGCCGCCCGCATAGCCGGCGCCTTCGCCAGCCGGGTACAGCCCTTCCACGTTCATGCTCTGGTAGTTGTCCTTGCGGCGAATGCGCAGCGGCGACGACGTGCGCGTTTCCACGCCGGTCAGCACCGCGTCATGCATGGCAAAGCCGGCGATCTTCTTGTCCAGTTCGGGCAGCGCTTCGCGGATGGCTTCGATGATGTAGTCGGGCAGCGCGGTGGACAGGTCCGTCGGCGTGACACCCGGCTTGTAAGAGGGCTCGACCGCACCCATCGCCGTGGATGGCCGGCGCGCGATGAAGTCGCCCACCAACTGCGCCGGCGCGTTGTAGTTGCGCCCGCCAAGTTCGAACGCGCGCTCTTCCCAGTGGCGCTGGAAGGCGATGCCGGCCAGCGGGCCGCCGGGGAAATCCTCCGGCGTGATGCCCACCACGATGCCGGCATTGGCATTGCGCTCGGCGCGAACGTACTGGCTCATGCCGTTGGTCACCACGCGGCCCGGCTCCGAGGCCGCGGCCACCACCGTGCCGCCCGGGCACATGCAGAAGCTGTAGACCGCGCGCCCATTGCTGGCGTGGTGCACCACCTTGTAGTCCGCCGCGCCCAGCAGCTTGTTGCCGGCGAACTTGCCAAAGCGGCTGCTGTTGATCATGCCCTGCGGATGCTCGATGCGGAAACCCAGCGAGAACGGCTTGGCCTCCATGAACACGCCGCGCTCATGCAGCATCTCGAAGGTGTCGCGCGCGCTGTGGCCCACCGCCAGGACGACGTGGTCGGCCTGCAGGTACTCGCCGTTGGACAGCTTGAGGCCGCGCATCTTGCCGCCCTCGATATCCACGTCCTCGACGCGGGTCTCGAAGCGAACCTCGCCGCCCAGCGCGAAAATCTCGGCGCGCATCTTCTCCACCATGCTGACCAGGCGGAACGTGCCGATGTGCGGGCGCGCGAGGTAGAGAATGTCCTCCGGCGCGCCGGCCTTGACGAACTCGTCGAGCACCTTGCGGCCGTAGTGCTTCGGGTCCTTGATCTGGCTGTAGAGCTTGCCGTCGGAGAAAGTGCCCGCCCCGCCCTCGCCGAACTGCACGTTCGACTCGGGGTTCAGCACGCTCTTGCGCCACAGGCCGAAGGTGTCCTTGGTGCGCTCGCGCACTTCCTTGCCGCGCTCCAGGATGATGGGCTTGAAGCCCATCTGCGCCAGGATCAGGCCGGCGAGCAAACCGCACGGGCCCATGCCGATCACCACCGGGCGCAGCGTGGTGCCCGGTGCGCTCGCCTGGGCGACGAAACGGTAGGCCATGTCCGGCGTCACGCTCCAGTTCGGCTTGCCGGCCATGCGCTGGATCGCCGCGGCTTCGTCCCTCACCGCGATATCGAGGATGTAGGTGAGCTTGATATCGGAGCGCTTGCGGGCATCGTGCGCGCGGCGGTACACGGTGAACCCGGTCAGGCCATCGGCCTTGACGCCGAGCTCGGCGAGGCGGGCGAGGACCACGGCCTTGAGATCGCTCTCGGCGTGGTCGAGCGGGAGTTTGACTTCACTTAGACGTAGCATGGGAACCTGGAATTCTGCGGCCGGTGGGTCGGCCCTGGAAGGGGCGCGGACTGCACTCTGGTTGAGCGTCGGGCTGGCCGGACCGCAATTTTATCGTTTTTAGCGCCAGGGTCCGCATTCTCTGCCACGAGAGCGCGAAATTGTGAGATCTTCCGCACCCCGGCAAGATAACCAGCAAGGAAGAAAGATGATCGACGCACTAGTCAGCGGCCGGCTCCACGGCCACGCCAGCGAACGTTCCGGCCAGGGCGGCAGCCAGTACGTGACCGCCAAGCTCAAGGCTGCGATCAACGATGGCGACACCGTCATCGTCAATGTGATCGCATTTGCCGACAAGGTGCGCGCAGGGCTGCTGGCGCTGGAGGATGGCGAATCGGTCGCGCTGTCAGGCAGCCTCACGCCCAAGGTCTGGATCGACAAAAACGGCGACACGCGGCCCGCCCTGGACCTGGTGGCCCACGCCATGCTGAGCGTGCACGGCCAGCAGGACTGACCGCCTCAGGGCGGCTATCCCGGCCTGGTGCGCGTCAGGCCCGCGCCAGCCGCAGCCAGCGGGCCCACCAAGGCCCGGCCGCGGGTGCCTGCAGCCGCAGCGTGGCCGCCTGCCGGGCCAGCACTTCCACCCAGCCGGGCGACAGCGCCACCACGCTGCCGGCAGGCAGACGGCGCGGCTGCCTCCACACGGTGCCGGCCAGCCAGCGCGGCGCCTCGGTGAGCTCGATTTCGCCCTCCAGCACGCACAGGGTGGTGCCGGCCATGGCATGGAAGCGCAGCACGCGGCTGCTTTCCAGGTCGATTGCCTGTGCTTGCGGCTCGGCGCCAGCCGGCTTGGCGGGCGTGGGCTGCACGGGCTGGACATTGGGGATGATCGGGTCTGAACGATAGCTTTGCATGATGCCGGCTCCCTGGCTTTGACAGGGTTCCAGACTACCGATGCGGGCCGGCCCAAAACAGGCACACGCCCAAGGCTTGTGAACCGTAACAGAGGCATAACAGAGCATCTGTTACGATACAGAAGACCCTGATCTGTATCTGTTGCGCCGACCTCCGCCGCGCCACCATGCCGCATGGAATCCGCCCCCCTCTACCGCCAGCTTGCCCAGCACTACCTGCACGCCATTGAAACGGGCGTTTTGAAGCCGGGGGACCGCGTGCCCTCCGTGCGCACGCTGATGGAGCTGCACGGCGTGAGCCTGTCGACCGCGCTGCAGGCCTGCCGGCAGATGGAAAGCGATGGCCTGCTCGAGGCCAGGCCGCGCTCGGGCTACTTCGTGCGGCACCGCCGGCACAAGCCGCTGGCGCCGATCGAAGAGCCTGCCGCCACGCTGCCGGACCCCGCGCAATATGTGGGCATCCATGAGCGCATTTCCGCCATCACCGCGCGCGGGCGCCAGCAACCGGTCGCGGTGAACTTTGCCGGCGCCTGCGGCGCGCCCGCGCTGTACCCGGCGCAAGACCTGCGCAATGCGGCGGCGCGCGCGCTGCGCCTGCACCCGCAGCTGTTCGGCAGCGCGGCCGATTCCGGCGGCCATCCAGCCTTTCGCGCCGTGCTGGCGCGCAACGCGCTGCTCTCGCGCATCACGGTCGCGCCGGAAGATATCCTGGTGACCCACGGCTGCACCGAGGCGCTCAACCTCGCCCTGCGCGCGGTGGCACAGCCCGGCGACGTGATTGCCGTGGAGTCGCCCACCTACTACGGCCTGCTGCAGATCCTGGAGAGCCTGGGCATGCGCGCGCTGGAGATTCCCAGCAGCCCGCAGACCGGCATCTCGCTCGAAGCGCTGGAACTGGCGGCGCAGACCTACGACAACATCCGCGCGGTGGTGGTGGTGCCGAACCTGCAGAATCCGCTGGGCAGCATCATGCCAGACGCCAACAAGGCGCAGCTGGTGGCCTGGTGCGATGCGCGCGCCATCGCGCTGATCGAGGACGATTGCTTCTCCGCCCTGGCGGACGGGGACGCGCCGCTGGCCGCCCTCAAGGCCTGGGACCGCAGCGGCGGCGTGATCCATTGCGCCTCGCTGCACAAGATCCTGGCGCCCGGCATGCGGCTGGGATGGATCGCCGCGGGCAAGTGGCAGGCGCGCGTGGAAATGCTCAAGTACAGCCAGTCGCGGCCCAACGAGTTGCTGGCGCAGATGGCCGCGGCCGAGTTCATGGGTTCCGGCGCGTTCGAGCGGCACCTGCGGCGCCTGCGCGAGCAATTGCGCAGCCAGCGCGCGCAGGTGGCGCAGGCGATTGCCGCCGAATTTCCCGCCGGCACGCGTGCCTCCAACCCGAACGGCGGCCTGCACCTGTGGGTCGAGCTGCCGGGCTCGGTCCCGTCCGAGGCCGTGTTCGACCAGGCCATGGCGGCCGGCATCCGCGTCGTGCCCGGCGTGATGTTCTCCAACTCCAACCGCTTCGACCATTTCCTGCGGCTCAATTGCGGCACGCCGTTCACGCCTGAGATCGAGCGCGCGTTGCGCACGCTCRCCGCGGTGGTGGCGCGCCTGGCGGACCAGCCCTAGCGGCCGATGGTGGATGGCAAGCGGCGGGCATGGCGCGCCACATCCGTCGCCTCGCGCCACCATTCGCTCCTGGCATCGCGCCGTTCATCGCAGCGCGCTTGGCGGCGGCGGACCGGCCCGGCATCCTTGCGAGCATTGCCGAAACCGGCAGGCCGCGCTCCCAAGGAGAACCATATGCCGCACCCCTCCCTCCCGCTCGCCATCGATACCGTGGGCTCCGCCCTGCGCCTTTGCACCGCCCGCCGCGCCGACCCGGCGCATCGCCTGGCCCGCACCGATGCCCGGGCTGGCCAGGACACGAAAGACAACGCCGCGCGCACGGAGCATGACCAGGGACAAAGCAGCCCCCCCAGGCTTGCCGATACCATCGGCCGGGTTCCTGTCCAGACCTTGACTGAGATGACTCATGCCAACTCCGCTGCCAGCGGCAAGCTCGATGAGCTGCGCACCCTGGCCTCGCACCTGACCGCCGGCTCGCTGCTGCAGGCGGCCACGCTGCAATTGATCGCCGAGCAAGAGAACACGCAGCACCGGTACGCCCCCGCGCGCATCGCCGAGCTGTCCCGCCAGGGCTGACGCGCCGGCGGGCGCCATGTGTGGGTTTTTACGCCACACACTACCCATTCCCTCCCCTGCTGCCCTATGCTATCGCTCGTAGCGAGCATGGCGGCGGCCCCGGCAGATCCGAGGCGGCGCAAAGCCAGCCGTGCCACACGCGTGCCAGCTCTGGCCCGCGCCGAACAGGATTGGGATGGGGATCGGGATTGGGAAAAGACGCATTGATGGCAACGACCGAAACGTCGCGGATCGACAACGAGTACAAGGCCTTGTTCCAGTTGGCGCCAGTCTCGCTGTGGCTGGAAGACTTCAGCGCAGTGCGCGAGCACTTCCAGGCCCTGCGCGCACAGGGCGTGACCGACCTGCGCAGCCACCTGCGCGCCCATCCCGAGGAAGTCGCGCATTGCTCGGCACGGATCCGCGTGCTGGACGTGAACCAGCGCACGCTGGACCTCTTCCGCGCCGCCGACCTCACCGACCTCGTCAATAACCTCGACACCGTCTTTCGCGACGAAATGTTCGACCAGCACGTCGAGGAACTCGGCCAGCTGTGGGACGGCGGATTACGCTTTTCAAGCCAGACCGTCAACTACACGCTGGAAGGCAAGCGGCTGGACATCCGCCTGGATGCCACCGTCATGCCCGGCCATGAGGCCACCTGGGAACGCGTGCTGCTGTCGATCGAGGACATCACCGCGCGCGTGGCCACCGAACGCGAGCTGCGCCGCAGCGAGCAATACGCGCTGGGCCTGTTCGAGCATTCGCCGGTCTCGCTGTGGGTCGAGGATTTCAGCGCGGTCAAGGTGCTGCTCGATGAAGTCCGCGGCGCGGGCATCTCGGATTTCCGCACCTTCCTCAACGTGCATCCGGACTTCATTTCCCGCTGCATGCAGGAAATCCGCGTGCTCGACGTCAACCAGCAAACCCTGCTGATGTTCAGCGCGTCGACCAAGGAAGGGCTGCTCTCGCGCCTGGGCGACGTGTTCCGCGACAATATGCGCATCCAGTTCGCCGAGCAGCTGATCGACCTCTGGAACGAGAAACTCTGGCAGCAGCGCGAAGTCATCAACTACGCGCTCGATGGCCGGGCCGTGGACGTGTTCATGCAGTGGTCGGTGTTCCCCGGCCGCGAGGCGGAATGGGACCAGGTGCTGGTGTCGCTGACCGACATCACCGCGCGCAAGAAGGCCGAGGCCTATGTCGAATTCCTCGGCAAGCACGACGTGCTGACCAAGCTCTACAACCGCGCCTACTACGAAGACGAACTCGCGCGGCTGGGCCGCAAGGGCCCGTGGCCGGTGAGCGTGATCGCGGTCGACCTGAACGGCCTGAAGCAGGTCAACGACCAGCTCGGCCACGGTGACGGCGATGCGCTCCTGCGCCGCACCGGCGAGGCGCTGAAAAAGGCCGTGGGCGACCAGGCCTGCGTGGCCCGGGTCGGGGGCGACGAGTTCATGGTGCTGCTGCCGGCGCGCGACGAGCGCAGCGCGGCCACGGTGGTCGAGCAGATCCACCAGGTGGTGGAGCTCAACAACCAGTTCTATCCGGGCACCGCGCTCAGCCTGTCGATCGGCACGGCAAGCTGCGCCGCATCGGACCGCCTGAGCGACGCCGTCAAGCTGGCCGACGCCCGCATGTACCAGGCCAAGCGCGCCCACTACGAGGCGCTCGACGACGAGCGCGAGCGGCGGCGCCGATAGGCCATCGCCGATGGGCAAAAGAAAGGGCCGGCATCAGCCGGCCCTTTCTTCTTGCGCATTAACGCTTTCGAGCTTTCGAGCGTTACAGGTACACGATCAGCGCCACGCCGGCGGCGATCAGGCCAAACTTGACCACGTAGTAAGCCGGCCGGCTCCACGCCTTGAAACGCCGGCGATACTGGCCGCAAATCCAGACAAAGCGGAACAGGCGGTTGATCATGCCGGTCTGGTCGGAGTCGTCGTTGGGCGAGCTCGCCGCGGTCATGACCTTGCGGCCCAGCCAGCGGTTGATCTTGCCGGCCCAGCCGAAACGCATCGGACGCTCGATGTCGCAGAACAGGATCAGCCGGTTGCTGTCGCTCTTGTTCTCCGCCCAGTGCAGGTAGGTCTCGTCGAACACCACGCCCTCGCCATCACGCCAGCTATGGCGCTCGCCGTCGACCTCGATAAAGCAGCGGTCGTCGTTAGGCGTGGCCAGTCCCAGGTGATAGCGCAGCGAACCCGCGAACGGGTCGCGGTGCGGGTTCAGCTTGCCGCCGGGCGGCAGCTCGGCGAACATCGCCGCCTTCACGCTCGGCAGGCCGCGCAGCAACTCCACCGTGCGCGGGCACAGGACCTCGGCCGACGGATGGCGGGCTTCGTACCATTTCAGGTAGAAACGCTTCCAGCCGTACTTGAAGAACGAGTTGAAACCAGCATCGTTGTTCTTGTCCGCGGCCTTGATCTTGCGCATGGCGACCAGGGCCAGGCCTTCGTCGCGAATGTCCGGCCACGCAGCGCGGATCTTCTCCAGCTCGGGAAAACGCTCGACGGGGATGTAGGGCGTGCGCGGCACGCCGGAAAATATGTACATGAAGCAGTTGACCGGGGCCACCAGGGCCGAATGGTCGAGCAACTGGCGCCAGATGCGCAGCCTCACCTTGCCGCGGAAATGCACGTACAGGATCGCTCCCAGGTACGCCGCGACGATTATCCACTTGATCACCCGAAATCCTCCATATCAGCAGTACCGCGCGCAGTTGCATACGCGTAGCAACGCGACGGTGTCGGGGGCGAAAACCCGTAGTGTATCGAAATGGAACGCGCCCTGCTGGATGATAGCGATACGCCACACGCCGATCCATCGCTCAGGATCGGCGGCGCAAGCGGCCCAAGAGGCCGGAGGGCCTCGCCTCAGGGCGTGCCGCGGGATTGTCGGGCGATGCGCTCGATCAGCGCGTTGGCGTCGTCCGGCAAGCCCTGCAGCGTCAGCAGGCGCGCGTTGAGTACCATGTTCTCCAGCACCAGCTTGGCGGTGGAAGCCCACATGGTCGCCAGCAACGCGTCCACCGGCATGCCGGCCGTCTCCATGGCGCTGGAGCGCTGCGCCACCAGGCGGCACACCAGCGCGCGCAGCGTGGCGTCGTCGAAGGGCAGGTCGGCATAGTCGATGGGGTCTTCCTTCTCGACTTCCACCATCAGTTGCAGCAGCATGTCTTCGGTCATCGGCAAGCTCCCAGGAAGCCTTCAAGGGTCGGATGGTCCTGTTGATGACGCTAATCCTCGGCCCTTGCGTTGTCAATGTGGTGGCCGACCGGCACTAGCGCATTGACGCAATGCCGCGATGACAACAGGCGCCGGGCCCGGCACCCGCGGCAGGGACAGGGACATCCGATGACTCAGGGTAAGCGATAGACAGGTCCCATCAATCAGCACTGAACAAAGCGTGTAAGCTCCGGTCTGATCTTTACTTCCAACCAAACACCAGAGTTCATGACCGAGCGTTTGTTGTCAGCCATGCGTCAATACGCATGGTTCAGTGGTGTCAAGCACCACGTGGTCCAAGGTGTCGAAGCGCTGGCCACCTTGCTCAAATCTCCCGCAGTCGCAGCCCGCGCAGTGGCTGCCATCGTTGCAGAAACCGAACAGGGCGTGCAGGTGTGGGTGTCCTACTTCGGCAAGCCGATGGATCCGCATACCCAATACGTTTTCTGGCCAATGCAGCGCGCGCTCAAGCCCGCGCGACGACGCGTAGCCATGGTCCCGTTACCGCCGCAGCACCGGGATCGCCGTTAGCCTCGTTACACCATGTATCGCGAATGGCTGGCCGATGCCGGCGATTCGCGAGTATCAAGCCGATGCATCAAGACGAAGCATCCTGCCTCGACATCCCCTCCCCCGCTTCGCTCCCTCCCCCGTTCCCTCATTTCCCACGCCGCCGCTCAGGCGTCGGCCCAGCGCCGCAGCAGGTTGTGATACACGCCGGTAAGCCCCACCACGGCCGCGTCCTTGTGCCCCAGAGCCTGGCCGACCCGCTGGATCTGCGTATCGAGCTCAAACAGTACCGAGCGCTGGCCCTCGTCGCGCACCATGCTTTGAATCCAGAAGAATGACGACACGCGCGCGCCGCGCGTCACCGGGCTGACGTGGTGCAGGCTGGTGGCCGGGTACAGCACCATATGCCCCGCTGGCAGCTTCACGCGTTGCTGCCCGTAGGTATCCTCCACCTCCAGCTCGCCGCCGTCGTAGTCTTCCGGCTCCGTCAGGAACAGCGTTGCCGAGAGGTCGCTGCGCACGCGAAAGTTGGTGCCGCGCAGGTGGCGGATCGCGTTATCGATATGGTTGTCGAACGCGTGCCCGCCCTCGTAGCGGTTGAACAAGGGCGGATAGACCTTGAGCGGCAGCGCGGCCGAGATAAAGAGCGGATTGGCTCCCAGCGCATCCTGGATCAGGTCGCCTGCCTGGCGCGCTACCGGCGAGCCTTCGGGCAGCTGGAGGTTGCGCTTGGCCAATGCCGACTGATGCCCCGAAGTGGCGTTGCCGTCGGTCCACTCAGCTGCGTCCATCCAGGCGCGGCATTGGGCAACCTGCGCCTTTGTCAGCACATCCGGGATCTGCAGCATCATGATTTCAATTACCTCGGCAAGACGGTTGGCCCGGGCACCTTGCCGTGCCCCAGACGAGCGCCGATTGTAAGAGAAAGCCGCCGATCATACAAATGGGAATCATTATCAGTATCCACTGGCCTTGACCTGACGCAAGCCCTGCGCAGGAGAGCGGCCCTGTAGGCCTTGTGCCGACATGCGTCGGGCATGCGGCCTACTACAATGGATTGCACCCAGTCCATATTGCCAAGGAGACGGAAATGCCCGAACCGGTACACGACGAAGCGTTGGTCAACCTCTACCTCGAGCAGATTTCCGCCCTGTCGATCAGCGCCTTCGATGGCGCGGATGTCAACGAGGAACTCGGACAGGTAGTGCGGGAGGCCGTCGATCAGTGCGGCGCAAGCAAGACCGCCCCGCAGGGCAATAACCTGAGCGTGCTGATCGAGCGCTTGACGGCCCGGTCCGAGGCAGCGGCGCGCGAAGGCCAGCCGCAAGTGCGAGACACGTTTTCGCGCGCGGCCGAACTGGCCCGGGCGCCCGCCTGAATCCCTGGCAGGCGCTGTGCGGGCACAAGCCAGCGCGACACTGAACCTCTCGGCGGATCACAGTCTCTAATTGTTATCGCCCGGCGCCCGCCGGGCGCGATCCGTTGGCGAACCCGAAACCCCATGCACCGCGCCTTGCTCCGCTTGTTGTTAGCCATGACAGTGCTGTGCGTGGGCGCATGCGCCGGCTACCCTTACTACGATCCTTACGACAGCTACAACCCCTACGATCCCTACGGGCTCTACGAGGGCGGCGTAGCCTATCCCCCTGGCACTTACGCTTACGGATACGGGTACGACTACGCGCTGCCCTACTATGGCGGGTTCTACGGCCCGGCCTTCTACTACGGTTACGGCGGCTATCACGGCTATCGCGCCTATGGCTACTATCGCGGCCCCGGCTACCACGCGGGCGGGCCGCGATACTACGGCGGCTATCACTATCACTCCGGCATGGCGCACGGCTACTACCGTGGCGGCGGCTGGGGAGGGATGGGAGGCACGCGAGGCGGACGCAGCGGAGGCGGCCGCGGGCGGCACTGATCAGCGCGAACCCATGGCGCACGCCATGCAGACCGGTCGCGCGCAATGCTCGGGTTTCGTATCTTTGGGAATTTGCAGAACTTGGCCAGGACGGCCCGGAGACTAGCTTCGAAGACCAGAAAAGGTCTTTGGTTGCGGGGGCAGGACTTGAACCTGCGACCTTCGGGTTATGAGCCCGACGAGCTGCCAACTGCTCCACCCCGCGTCCGAGAGGCCGGATTATGGTGGATCCCGCCGCGCATTGCAATCGCTTTGTGACGTCATCGTGAAAAACCCGCCATCGGGCGCGCCAAGACATATCACAGCGTGATATGCGACGTTGCGCATTTCACAACAACCCGCAAAGCGGCCCCTTCGCCGGCACGCGGCAGCACGTGCTACGGCGCACTTCCGCATCTCCCGCACGGCAAGGACGATATGCCCGCTAGTCCGTCACCGGGCCCACGAGCTTATCCACAAGCTGGTAGGCCGCAGCGAACGCAGCGACCTCGGCAGCGTGCCGGGTAGCAAACTGCGCACCGTCGCCCGACAAGCGCTCGATGTCGCCGGCATCGGAGGGATCCGCCCCCTCCTGGCAGACGCGCACCTCGTACCCCCACTGGGCAACCTTGCCCAAAGCCGGGACGCCGCCGTCACCCGGCTTCGATACGAGGACATAGACGTCCATGCCCCGATACGCCTCCACCCGCCAGTCCGCATTGCTCATTGGATCCTCCCTGGTTCTTGCCGCAAGCATGAAGCATAGTCCCTCGCCCCCAACGCGCTCCTGAACCAGCCTATGCCGCCAGCACCGCCCCCGCAAGACGGCGCGCGCCTATACACCATGGCGCGCAGCGTGATAGCGCACCCCGCGCATGGGACTATTCGAATCGTCGAGGCAATGCCGGACAAACACCAGTTGCCGCTGCAGACCGGCGCCAGGCCCGGCCCACATTGCCCGGCCCAGCAGGTAGCTCACCGCAACCTCCTGCCAGGACGCCATCTGCGCGAAGACCTGCGACGCTGCCTGCTCGATCACGGCCCAGGCCTGCGCCTCGGTTTGCATGCCACAGTCGTAGGCGGCCCGCGCGACATGTATCGCCCGGCTCATGTCCCAGGCCAGCACGCCACGCGCAAGATCGACCCTGGAGCCGAGCAGGCGACTCGCGCGCAGGTCCGGCATGGCGCGCTCGAGATTGTCGATGCAATGGGCAAGGCGCACCGGATCGAAGCGATCATTGAGCAGCACGATCTCACGCTCGCGCGCTGTGCGCGGCACCGAGAACAGGATCCGGCAGACCTGCGGATACAGCGCGCGGTGCCCCTCCTCCAGCAGCCACGCCAGCGTGCCCCGCGCCTCGCCGGCCGTATGGATATGCCAGTCGGTAGCCAGCACGCCCGCCTGCATGCGTGGATCCACACCGGTGGCAAGGGTGCTGACGTTAAGGGTCAACCGCGCATCGTGCAAGAACCCCACCAGCAAACTGCACGTGCGCTCGCCGATGGCCAACGCAGCCTTGCCCTCGATCGCCCGGCTACAGACACGGTCTTGCAAGCCCGGCCCGTGCGCCGCCGCTGGCGGCAACGCGGCTGGCGGCACGCCCGGCTTACGCGAACGGCATGCGGCACTGGCTACAACGGCGAGCAAGGCGGCACAGACGAACCACGGCAACGATCGCATCGCAAGACGCTCCAGAGGAAAGCGCGATCGCTCGGCCCGGCAGAGCGGGAAGCAGCAGCAAGAGAGCGATCCGGTTATGAACGCGCGAGGATGCGCACCGGAATAGAGATTAGCGAAAGGAAGCTCGGCGCACGATGAGACAGGTCTCAATCGCGGCGATTACCGTCGACGCACGGCGGAACGCCGTAGAATGGCCAGACTAGGAACCGAGAGCGTTGGCGGAAGCCAAAATGAAAAAAGAGCTTCCATTTCTGGAAGCTCTTTTTGCAATGAGTGGTGCGGCTGGCAGGATTCGAACCCACGACCCCTTGGTTCGTAGCCAAGTACTCTATCCAACTGAGCTACAGCCGCACTCGAGAAAGAAATTATAACGTACTTTTGAAATTTGGGAACCCCCCTGCCCCACTTTTTTTGCTTTTCCCTCCGGCAGGCCGCCGCTTCCTATAATGACAGCCCCGCAGATGTGATCGGATCATGAACAAGGCATTTGTCAAAGAGTCACCCGGCGACGAGGATGACGACCTTCCCGAAGGCGCCACCCCGCTGCCGCCCGGCACCAAGAACTACATCTCGGCGCAAGGCTACCAGCGCTTGCGCGATGAACTGATGCACCTGATCGACACGGCTCGCCCAGAGGTGGTCCAGATCGTTTCGTGGGCCGCATCCAATGGCGATCGTTCCGAGAACGGCGATTATCACTACGGCAAGAAGCGCCTGCGCGAGATCGACCGCCGCATCCGCTTCCTGACCAAGCGCCTGGAGAAGGCCGAGGTGGTGGACCCATCCCTGCAGGGCGACAACGACCAGATCTTTTTCGGCGCCACCGTCACCTATGCCGACCAGGCTGGCGAGGAGACTACGGTGACGATTGTCGGCACCGACGAAGTGGACCTCGACAGCAACCACGTGAGCTGGATCTCACCGATCGCGCGCGCGCTGCTCAAGGCGCGCGAAGGCGATACGGTCCCACTGCGCACGCCGGCCGGGGTGGAGCAGATCGATATCCTGAAAGTCAGCTATCCCGGCAAGCAGGCGGAACCGATCGCCGCCGCGCAGCCGGAAAAGCACTGAGCCCGGCTAGGCCGGGCTCAGTGCTTGCGTGCGGGAAGACCGCCTCAGCCGTCGTTGCGGTCGCGGAAGATGCGGATGACGTCGGGGTTACGCCGGAGCGCCCGCATCACGTTGGCAAGATGGAGGCGGTTCTGCACCTGGATGATGAACTGCATGTAGGTGGCTTCCTGATGGCCGCCCTCCTGCTGCTCCATCGCCACGTGCGCGACGTTGGCGTCGGCCGAAGTCAGGTCGGCCGCCACGCGGGCGACGATGCCCTTGACGTTGCGCACCATCACCTTGATCGATACATCGAAGGAGCGCGTGGTCTTCTTCGCCCACATCACATCGATCCAGTGCTCCGGGTCCTTGCTGTGCAGGCGCTTGGCTATCTTGCAATCCTGGACGTGAATCTGCAAACCCTCGCCCTTGCCCAGGTAGCCGACGATGGAATCGCCGGGAATCGGCCGGCAGCATGACGAGAAGATCATCGACATGCCTTCATCGCCGGTGATCGGCACCGCGGGGGCTTCCTCGCCGGCGAAAGTCTGCACGGCCGCCAGCAGCGCACTGTCGACATCGCCGGAAAGCTCCTGCAGCAGGATCTCCATGCGCTTGGCCACCACGGCCGGCACGCGCCGCCCCAGCGCCAGGTCGGCGAAGATGTCTTCCTTGTGCTTGTTGCCGGTCCACTGCACCATGCGGTCCCACACCGACTGCGGCAGCGCCTTGAGCTCGATGCCAAGCTGTCGCGCCGACTGCTCCAGCAGGCGTTCGCCAAGCTGGATGGCTTCGTCGAGCCGGGTGGTCTTGAGATAGTGCCGGATGGCCGCGCGCGCCTTGCCGGTGCGCACGAACGCCAGCCACGCCGGATTGGGCTTGGAGTACGGCGCCGTCACCACCTCGACGATATCGCCGCTCTTGAGCTCCGTGCGCAGCGGCAGCAGCTCGTTGTTGATCTTGACTGCCACGCACTGGTTGCCGAGGTCGCTGTGCACGGCATAGGCGAAATCGAGCGCGGTGGCACCGCGCGGCAGCGCGCGGATATGCCCCTTGGGCGTGAACACATAGACCGCATCCGGGAACAGGTCGATCTTGACGTGCTCGAGGAATTCCTGCGAATCACCGGTCTGGCTCTGGATATCGAGCAGCGACTGCAGCCACTGGTGCGCCTGCTGCTGGATATCGTTGGCCTGGTCGGCCTGATGCTTGTACATCCAGTGTGCGGCCACGCCGGCTTCCGCGATCTGGTGCATGTCGCGGGTGCGGATCTGGAACTCCACCGGCGTGCCGAACGGGCCCACCAGCGTGGTATGCAAAGACTGGTAGCCGTTGATCTTGGGAATGGCGATGTAGTCCTTGAACTTGCCCGGCATGGGCTTGTACAGCCCGTGCAGCGCGCCCATCGCCATATAGGTGTGCATCTGGGTCTCCACGACCACGCGGAAACCATACACATCGAGCACCTGCGAGAACGACAGCTGCTTGTCGTGCATCTTGCGGTAGATGCTGTAGAGCGTCTTTTCACGCCCCGACAGCTCCGCCACAATGCCGGCGTCGCCCAGCGCCTTCTGCGCCGTTTCGAGAATGCGCTTGACCACCTCGCGCCGGTTGCCGCGCGCGGCCTTGACCGCTTTTTCCAGCGTGGCGTAGCGGAACGGCGAACCAACCTTGAAGGACAGCTCCTGCAGTTCGCGGTACGTGGTGTTGAGACCGAGCCGATGCGCGATCGGCGCGTAGATCTCCATGGTCTCGAGCGCGATCCGGCGCCGTTTTTCCGGCGGCACGAAATCGAGCGTGCGCATGTTGTGGGTGCGGTCGGCCAGCTTGACCAGGATCACSCGCASRTCGCGCGMCATCGCCAGCAGCATCTTGCGRAAGCTCTCCGCCTGCGCCTGCTCGCGGCTCTGGAATTCGAGCTTGTCCAGCTTGGTCAGGCCATCGACCAGCTCGGACACCTTGGGGCCGAATTTCTCTGCCAGCTCGCTCTTGGTGATGCCCTGGTCTTCCATCACATCGTGCAGCAACGCCGCCATGATGGATTGGACATCCAGCTTCCAGTCGGCGCACAGTTCCGCCACCGCTACCGGATGCGTGATGTAGGGCTCGCCGCTCTGGCGATACTGGCCAAGGTGAGCCTCGTCCGAGAACTGGAAGGCTTCGCGCACGTGCGCCTGGTCCGCTGGCTTGAGATAAGCGAGCTTCTCCATCAGCCGGGTGATCGAGATCACCTGCTGGCGCGGAGGCACTGCGGGTTGCGAGGTCGGGCCGAAGAAGTGACGATAGGACTGCGCCAGCACCGCGTCGATGAAGAGCGCATCGCCCGGCGCGGCACCCTGCGGCGCCTCGCTCAGCTCACTTTCGGCGGCGGCCTGGGCGGCTCTTGCCTTGCCTGCACCCATTGCGGGGGCAGCGGCACGCTCGCCAACGACATCGTTGCCAAGCGGATCGGGAAGATTGGGAGCGCCGGTACGCGCCGTCACGGTCGATTGACCGGGCACGGCGCGCTTGCGCTGAACGGGTGGCACTGCATCGCCACTCGCGTCACCAGTGGCTTCTCCGCGCGATCGCGCCGGCGTGGCCGTTGGGCTGGCCGTCGCGACAGGGGGGGAAGGCTGGGAGGAAGACATGGGGGCGGCTTCTGTGATCTGGCTGGTTAAGCAAGTACGCGAACAGGTACGTTAGCAGAGTCTCAATGCAAAGGTACGCGTTGCTAGGACTGGCCACCGCCGCCCGAAAATCAGGTCGGTACCTTCTTGAGCATCTCGATGCCGATCTGGCCCGAGGCGATCTCGCGCAGCGCCACAACCGTGGGCTTGTCCTTGGCCTCGACCTTGGGAGTGTGACCCTGCACCAGCTGACGGGCCCGGTACGTTGCCGCGAGCGCGAGCTCGAAGCGATTCGGGATGTGTTTCAGACAATCTTCGACGGTAATACGCGCCATATGTAATCCACCTCGGGACAAAACCTTATGCGATGCCGGCTATTTTACAGCACGCGGCAAGAAACGTTCCCGCCGCGCTCCGGATCAATGAATACCGAGCTCGATGAAGAGGTCGGCGTGACGCGCCTTTTGCGATGAAAACCGCAGACGGGTAGCGCGGATGACGCTGCGAAGCTGTTCGAGCGCCTGCTCGAAAACCTCGTTGATGATGACATAGTCCGACTCGGACGCGTGGGCCATCTCGCTGCCGGCTGCCAGCAGGCGGCGCACGATCACGTTCGGCTCATCCTGGCCGCGCTTGTTCAGGCGCTCTTCAAGCGCTTGCAGCGACGGCGGCAGGATGAAGATCTCCATGGCGTTGGAAAAACGCTGGTGCACCTGCTGCGCGCCCTGCCAGTCGATTTCCAGCAGCACATCGTTGCCCTGGGCCATCTGTTGCTCGATCCACACCCGCGAGGTGGCGTAGTAGTTGCCGTGCACTTCCGCCCACTCGAGGAATTCGCCGCGATCGCGTGCCGCGCGGAACGCGTCCACGGTGGTGAAGTGGTATTCGCGGCCATCCTGCTCGCCGGGACGCGGCGCGCGCGTGGTGTGCGAGATGGATAGGCGAATGGCCTGGTCCTGCGCCAGCAGCGCGTTGACCAGGGTGGACTTGCCGGCGCCGGAAGGCGCCACCACCATGAACAGGTTGCCAGGGTAGGCGGTGTCGATGGCGACGTGGGACGAGGTTTCACTCATGATGATTATTCTAGGTTCTGAATCTGTTCTCGCATCTGCTCGATCAGCAGTTTGAGTTCCATGGCGGCATCGGCCAGTTCTTTGGCCGCTGATTTGGAGCCCAGCGTGTTCGCTTCGCGGTTGAGCTCCTGCATCATGAAATCGAGCCGCTTGCCAACCTGCCCACCCTTCTTGAGGATATGGCGGGTTTCGTTCAGGTGGGCCTGCAGGCGCGACAGCTCTTCGGCGATGTCGATGCGGATGCCGTAGACCGTGGCTTCCTGGCGGATGCGCTCGCCGATTTCGTCTCGGCTCATCGAGGGCATGCCGCCGGGCGCTACCAGGTTGAAGGCTTCCTGCAGGCGCTCGGTGAGCTTGTCCTGGTGATGGGCGATCAGTTGCGGGATGGTGGGCGTGAGGCGCTCGACGATGGCCAGCATGGCTTCGATGCGCTCGTCCAGCGTGGCCTTGAGCGCGTCGCCCTCGCGGCGGCGCGCTTCCAGCAACTGGCCCAGCGCTTCCTTGGCCGCGCCCGTCACGGCCTCGCGCAGGGCGTCCTGCGACAACTCAGGTTCCACCAGCACGCCGGGCCAGCGCAGGATCTCGCCCATGCGCAGCGAGCCGGCTTGCGTGAAAGTGGCGGCTACCGTGGCCTCGATCGAGCGGATCTGCGCCAGCAAGGCATCGTTGAGCGCCAGCGTGGTGCCGCCAGCGCCGGCATCGGCGCGCTGCAGGTTGATGCGGCATTCCAGCTTGCCGCGCGACAGCTTCGCCATGAGCATTTCCCGCAGCGCCGGCTCGAAGGCGCGGCACTCTTCGGGAGCCCGGAAAAACAGGTCGAGGAATCGCGAATTGACTGTGCGGAACTCCACCGAAACGGATGCGGTCCTGCCGGTGGGCGCGCCTTGCGCGTCCGTCAGCGGCGCCTGGCGCGTCGCCAGGCCGTAGCCTGTCATGCTGTGGATCATTAAATAGTCTCGCGAAATGGCCATCTGGCCGCATGGGTTCAAACAGCCCCGGGGAGCCGGCAGCCCCGCAACCGCGCGGGTTGAACGCCGAAAAGAGAGGCCAAAATGGCCGCTATTGTGTTCTTTACAAGTCTTCGATTAGTCAGGACAATCCGGAGGCATTCAAGGTCCCGAATCCTATGACAGAGCCAAAGGGCGCATCACCTCCGAAGAGCGCACCGCTGCCCATCGGCACGCTGCTGTCCAACTATCGTATTGTAAAGAAGTTGGCCAGCGGGGGGTTCAGTTTCGTCTACCTCGCTACCGACGAGACCGGCTCCCCTGTCGCGATCAAGGAGTACCTGCCGTCGTCGCTGGCACGCCGCCAACCGGGCGAGCTGATCCCCGTGGTGCCCGAGGAAAGCGCGGCGTCGTTCCGGCTGGGGCTCAAGTATTTCTTCGAGGAAGGCCGCTCGCTGGCGAAGATTTCGCATCCCAGCGTGGTGCGCGTGGTGAATTTCTTCCGCGAGAATTCCACCGTCTACATGGTGATGAACTACGAGCTGGGCAAAACGCTGCAGGAACACATCCTGCACGCGCGCCAGCAAGGCCGCGCCAAGGTGCTGCGCGAACACTTCATCCGCAAGGTCTTCCACGACCTGATGAGCGGCCTGCGCGAGGTGCATATCCATAAGCTGCTGCACCTGGATATCAAGCCCGGCAACATCTACCTGCGCGAAGACGAATCGCCCATCCTGCTCGATTTTGGCGCCGCCCGCCAGATCCTGACCATGGAAGCGGCGCGCTTTCAGCCCATGTACACGCCGGGCTTTGCCGCGCCGGAGCTTTACGGCAAGCATTCCGAGCTGGGCCCGTGGACCGACATCTACAGCCTTGGCGCCACGCTCTACGCGTGCATGGCCGGCATGCCACCCCAGGAGGCCAACCAGCGCGAGAAGGACGACCGCATGGCGGACTCCATCACGCGGCTGCGCGCCAGCTATACCGACGGCCTGGTGGACCTGGTCGAATGGTGTCTGCGCCTGCCCCCTTCCGAGCGGCCGCAGAGCGTATTCCGGCTGCAGAAGGAGTTGCGCGAGCAAACCAATGCACTAGGCGAGCAGGCGGCCGCGCCCGCAGCCACGGCCGCCACCGAGCGCCCCCTGGCAAGCCGGTTCCTGACGCTGCTGCGCAAGCGCGAGGAACCAGCCGCGGCAATCCAGGCCAAGGAGGCCGGCACGAGCGGCGAATAAAGCACAAAATGGCGCCATCCCCGCGTCGTGCGCAGCCCCCTCTCCCTCCGCCCCCTCTGCTATCAATAACAACTATGATGAGAACCGTCGCCTCGCGGCCCGCCCGCACGCTGTGCCGGTGGAGCGCGCAGATGACGCCGCCCTCTCTCAAGAACTGACCCCTACAGCCACCATGCGATTCTCCGTCTACCAGGAAAGCAGAAAAGGCGGCCGCCGCATCAACCAGGACCGCATGGGCTATTGCTTCACGCGGGATGCCCTGCTGATGGTGCTGGCCGATGGCCTGGGCGGCCACGCGCTGGGCGAAGTCGCCGCGCAGCAAGCCCTGCAGACCCTGGCACGCCAGTTCCAGGCCCAGGCCCGGCCCTCGATCCGCAATCCTGCCGATTTCCTGCAGGACACCATCATGCTGGCACACCGGGAAATTCATCGCTACGCTGAAGCCAACCAGCTGGCCGACGTCCCGCGTACCACCGTGGTCTGCTGCCTGGTCCAGAACGGCCAGATCCACTGGGCCCACGCCGGCGACTCGCGCCTCTACCTGGTACGCAAGGGCAACCTGCTGACCCGCACGCGCGACCACTCCAAGATCGAGAACCTGCTGCAGCAGGAGCGCGTGCTGCCAATGGACGTGGCCAACCACCCCGAGCGCAACAAGCTCTACAACTGCCTGGGCTCGCCCAACCTGCCGCTGATCGATATCGGCGGCCCGCTGCGGCTTGAGCCGGGCGACGTGGCGCTGCTGTGCTCTGATGGGCTGTGGGGCAGCATCGAAGAGCAACTGCTGGTCGAGAAGGTCACCAACTTGTCCGTGGTGCATGCCATCCCGGACCTGATCGAGCAGGCGCTGCACAACGCCGGCGACGGCGCCGACAACACGACAGCCATCGCCATGATGTGGGAGCTCGACGCCCACCTGTCCAACGAGGACTCAGTCGCCACCGAAACCCTGCCGCTCAACACGTTCACCACCTCGATCCTGGAGAACAACGGCGGCGATACCGACCTGCTCTCCGAGGAGGAGATCGAGCGCTCCATCGCCGAGATCCGCGCGGCGATCGACAAGACCAGCAATTTCATGCGCTGAGCCCGGGCTAAAGTACCGCCCGCGCCGCAATGGCGCGGGAATTCGCGCTCCCCCACAGCGGGAGTTGGCGCAGGACGCGCACGCACAGCCCGGCGGCGTTAAAATCCGGGTCCTGAATCGATTTCCGAGAAAACTCCCACATGCGACCCAGCGGACGCGCAGCCGATGCGCTGCGCCCTATTGCTCTGACCCGCCACTACACCCGTCACGCCGAAGGTGCCGTCCTGAGTGCCTTTGGCGACACCAAGGTGCTGTGCACCGCCAGCGTGCTGGCCAAGGTGCCTCCCCACAAGAAGGGCAGCGGCGAAGGCTGGGTCACCGCCGAGTACGGCATGCTGCCGCGCGCTACCCACACGCGCTCGGACCGTGAAGCCGCCCGCGGCAAGCAGACCGGGCGCACCCAGGAAATCCAGCGCCTGATCGGCCGCGCGATGCGCTCGGTGTTCGATCTGTCCGCGCTGGGCGAATTCACCATCCACCTGGACTGCGACGTGCTGCAGGCCGATGGCGGCACCCGCACCGCGGCCATCACCGGCGCCTTCGTGGCCGCCCATGACGCTGTTTCCGCCATGCTGCGCGACGGCCAGATCAAGGCCAGCCCGATCCGCGACTTCGTTGCCGCCGTGTCGGTTGGCATGGTGGACGGCGTGGCCGTGCTCGACCTGGATTACGCCGAGGACAGCAACTGCGACACCGACATGAACGTGGTGATGACCGGCAGCGGCGGCTTTGTCGAAGTGCAAGGCACCGCCGAGGGCGTGCCGTTCAGCCGCACCGATCTCGATGCGATGACGCGCATCGCCGAGCAAGGCATCGCCGAACTGGTGGCGCACCAGCGCCGCGCGCTGGGCCTGGCCTGATACGGTGAACGCCATGCAACGCCTGGTCCTCGCCTCCAACAACCCCGGCAAGCTCGGCGAGTTTGGCGCGCTGCTGGCGCCGCTCGGCTTCGAGGTGATCCCGCAGGGGCAGCTCGGCATTGCCGAGGCCGAGGAGCCCTACGCCACCTTCGTCGAGAACGCCCTCACCAAGGCGCGCCACGCCAGCCGCCTGGCCGGCCTGCCCGCGCTGGCGGATGACTCCGGCATCTGCGTCGACGCGCTGGATGGCGCGCCGGGCGTCTACTCGGCGCGTTATGCGCAACTCGTGGGCAAGCCCAAGTCCGATGCCGCCAACAACGCGCACCTCATCTCGCAGCTGGCCGGCAAGCTCAACCGCCACGCCTACTACTACTGCGTGCTGGTGCTGGTGCGCCATGCCGAGGATCCGCGGCCGGTAATCGCCGAGGGCGTGTGGGCCGGCGAGGTGGTCGACACGCCGCGCGGCAACGCCGGCTTTGGCTACGATCCGCACTTCCTGCTGCCGCACCTGGGCAAGACCGCGGCTGAACTGAGCGCCGAGGAAAAAAACGCCGTCAGCCACCGCGCCCTCGCGCTCAAGGCGCTGACCGAGCGCCTGCAGGCCAGCGGCCCCAGTACGGGCTGCCCATGATCCCGATCATTCCCCTGGCGTCCACGGGCGCCAGCGCCGGCGCCCCCGCCGATACCAAGTCATTGTGGCTGCAGCCGGGCCAGCTCGCGCTGCCCGGCTCCCCGCCGCTGTCGCTCTACGTGCATATCCCGTGGTGCGTGCGAAAGTGCCCGTACTGCGATTTCAACTCGCATGCCGTGCCCGGCGCGGCAGACAGCCACGACATCCCGGAAGACGCCTACCTGGACGCGCTGCGCGCCGACCTGGAGCAATCGCTGCCGCTGGTGTGGGGCCGCCAGGTGCACACGGTCTTCATCGGCGGCGGCACGCCCAGCCTGCTGTCGGCCGCCGGCATGGACCGGCTGCTGTCGGATATCCGCGCGCTGTTGCCGCTGGACGCCGACGCCGAGATCACGATGGAGGCCAACCCCGGCACGTTCGAGGCGGAGCGCTTCGCCAGCTATCGCGCCAGCGGCATCAACCGCTTGTCCATCGGCATCCAGAGTTTCAACGACCGCCATCTTGCCGCGCTTGGCCGCATCCACGGCGGCGCGGAAGCCCGCGCGGCGATCGGCATCGCGCTGGACAACTTCGACAACGTCAACCTCGACCTGATGTACGCGCTGCCTGGCCAGACGATGGCGGAATGCGCCGAAGACCTGGAGACGGCGCTCTCGTTCAACACCACGCACCTGTCGCTCTATCACCTGACGCTGGAGCCCAACACGCTGTTCGCCAAGTTCCCGCCGGCGCTGCCGGATGACGACAGCGCGTATGAAATGCAGGACCTGATCGAAGCGCGCACCGCGCAGGCGGGCTACGTCCACTATGAAACCTCGGCCTACGCCCGGCCGCACCGGCAAGCGCGCCACAACCTGAACTACTGGCGCTTTGGCGACTACCTGGGCATCGGGGCCGGCGCGCACGGCAAGCTGTCGTTCCCGCACCGGGTGCTGCGCCAGATGCGCCACAAGCATCCCGCCACGTATATGGCGCAGGCCATGGCCGGCAACGCGGTGCAGGAGCAGCACGATGTCGGCGCCGCCGACCTGCCCTTCGAGTTCATGCTGAACGCGCTGCGCCTCACTGACGGCGTGCCGGCCAGCACGTTCTTCGACCACACCGGGCTGCCGCTGCACACCATCAGCCGCGACCTGGCCGCCGCCGAAAAGAAGGGCCTGCTGGAAGCGGATCTGGCCACCATCAAGCCCACCGAGCTTGGGCGGCGCTTCCTGAACGACCTGCAGGAGATGTTCCTGAAAGATTGATCGCGACGCCACGCCCCAATCAGTGAAACGGCCACCCGAGGGTGGCCGTTTCACTGATCGCCCGGCAATGCCGGTCAGTACGGCGTCGCCATGTCGTTGGCCACCTGGGCGCGGGAACCGATGCGCAGATTGCTGACGTTGCGCTGCGTCACGGTAGCCATGCGGCCATCGTCCAGCCGCACGTTGACGCGATACACGGTATCGGTGCTGCTGCCCGCGCGCTTCTCGATCTGGTTGCCCGCCACGCCGCCCGCCACCGCGCCGCCGATGGTGGCGATGGTATTGCCGGTGCCCCCGCCGATCTGGTGGCCCAGCAAACCGCCGGCCACGCCGCCGATCACCGTGCCGAGCAAACCCGAGCTGCTTTGCTGAGTAGTCACCGGCTCGATCGATTCCACCCGGCCGTAGAACACCGAGTTTGCAGGTGCCTGGTAGGTATTGGTGCCCGGGGGCGGGGGCGGTGCCTGGTATGCCGGTTGCTGCGGCGCGCCGTAGCCACCGCCATAGCCGCCGCCATAACCACCACCGGGCGCTGCGCAACCCGCCAAGCCAACCACCGCGGCGGCCGCCGCCACGCTCAACAGAGTCTTGCCGTTCATCAGTTGTTCTCCTCAAGTGATTGCAAATGCGTGGAACGAGGGAGGCGCGGCGCATCGGCATGCGCCCCCTCAAGCATATTAGGATCAGTCAGACGAAACGAAGGTTCCGTCGTGTCCGACGAACACCGACAAAACAACTTTGCACGCCGCATGCTGCCGCGCGTCCCCGCACTTGCTATAATGCGCGGCGCTGGCCGTCGTGCCGGCGTCCAAGGCAGCATGCCGCTCGGGCCGGGGCCTCCCCCGCTTCGCGCTACAATGCCTGCCATTCCTTTCCGGAAGCGTGGCCGAGTGGTTTAAGGCAGCAGTCTTGAAAACTGCCGATGGGGTGACCCATCCGTGAGTTCGAATCTCACCGCTTCCGCCAGATTTCCTCGCCGCATGAAGATCTGCGGGTTACGTGCTTCCGCTGCCCGCCCCCCTCCACCGTACACGAGCGCAAGATGCCCCCCGCGTCCCTCGAAGGAATCATCGGAGATCGCAATTGAAATCCACGAAGGCGTTGGCGGCAATAGCCTGCCTCGCAGCGGCAGCATGCACCACGCCAGCGCCGGCGCCCTATGCTGGCCTGCAAATGTCCACGTATGACACGGACACCGAGTACACCACCACCTACACCGCGGATGGCTTCACGCTCTTGGTCAACTATCGCTACGCGCAGCTCACCGTGCGCTCCAGCACGGCCGCGGCGCAGTGCAAGGCAGCGCTTGCCAGCGTGGCCAACAGCCTGGCCGAGCGCCGGCAGCGGCAGATCGAACCCGTGACCGAGCAAAGCATCCATCTCACTACCAGCAGGACCTGGTACGGCAAGGTGACAGCCTGCTCGATCACCGCGCCGATCACCTGGAAACGCTGATACCGGGATCAGCGCGTCAATTCAGATTGCAGATTGCACATAGCGCCCGATATCCACGTGATCGATCTGCTCCTTGTTCATGAACTGCGCGGCATAGTCACGATAGACGCCAGATACCAGAAACAACTCGAACAGATCCGGATCGATGTGCTGGTCCCGCTTCATGCATGACATGATGTGGATGGACTCGGACAGCGTCTTGGCTTTCTTGCAGGGACGATCCGGCGCGGTCAGCGCCTCGAAGAGGTCCGCAATCGCCATCATCCTTGCCAGGGGACTCATCTCCTCGCCCTTCAAGCGCTTCGGGTAACCCGTCCCATCCATTTTTTCGTGGTGCCCGCCCGCGATCTCAAGCTGGCCAGTTTGGGCCAGGCCATCGCGGATGGCCTCCTGGATCAGTGTGAGTGCAATGCCCTGAGGGATCTTCTCGAGCGCACCGGTCACGTCGGACAGGCTTTGGTTCCTCGCCGAGGCCGGCTGCAAGACATCCTCGTCGACCAGGTATGCAGGCTCGGTGTCCCGGCCAGCGCCGGGATCAGGCCGGACAGGCGGGTGAGTACCGGATTGCCCAGCTCGCGCACCTGCCTGAGCCTGGGTTCCTGGTTTGTGCCCGCCCCTGGCGGCGATCGCCAGCGTCGTGCCGGTTTTCCCGCTGGAGTAGAACGCATAGGGTGTCGTGCTGACCAGCCCGCCATTGGCGAGCGCGCGCTGGTACCAATGCCGCGCGCGCGGATCGAAGCTCGCCGCATACTCGGGATGCATGGCTTGCTTGAGGACCTTCAGGGAAGTGTCGACATACAGGTAGCGGCCTTCCGCGCCGGATGGCTTGTGCTCGATGTACCGGAGCGCATGCCCCTGCCAACCCGTGCTTGCGGCAAAATCCCTGGCGAATCAGGTTTTTCCCGGGATTGCCGGCCTGCCCGGCGCCGTCAGAAGGCGATACGCCTGCTCCTGCGAGATATCCAGCCGATAGTGCCGCGCCAGCATGCGCGCGAAATGATGCGCGGCGCCGGGCTCGCAATGCCTGAGCTGCTCGCGGTAGGCCTCCAGCTCGAAACGCAGGCGCCAGCGCGGGCTCGCCAGGTAGAGCACGCCCATCAGGCCGCCTGAACGCCAGAATTGCCGCACATGCACCTTTTCATGCTCGATCAGCGCCTGGCTCACGCCCGGCCGCACCAGGATCAGCGGCCCCGGCGCGAAGCCGTCGAAGCCGCGCGGAATCAGCCATCGTGACTTTGTTTCTATCAGCAGACAAAAGGGCGATTTGCAGAAGCGGATCATGGAAGGCGTCGGCGGTGCGGCCGCGCAAAGCGCGCGTAGAGCTAGCCTATCAGGTCGCAACGGCCCGCGCCCGAATCCGCTCACGCCAATAAAAACGCCCCGCACGCGGGCGGGGCAAAGAGCAATGCTTGCGCTGATGCCGCGTACTTAATCGATGCTGATCTTGCCCGCCTCGATCACACCCTTCCAGCGCTGGAGCTCCTGCTTCTCGAACTGCTCGAACTGCTCCGGCGTATTGGCGACCACCTCGAAGCCGTTCTCGGCCAGCTTCTGGCGCATCTGCGGCTCGTTGAGCGAGCCGACCAGCGCGGCATGCAGTTTCGCCTTGACGTCCTTCGGCAGCCCGTGCGGCGCGGCCACGGCTTGCCACGAATACACGTCCACGTCCTTCACGCCGCCCTCCGCCATGGTGGGCACGTTCGGCAGTACCGCCGAGCGCTTGTCGCCGGTCACCGCCAGCGCCTTGAGCTTGCCGCTGCGGATATGCTGCAGCACCGCGTTGACGTTCTGGAACGAGACGTCCACCTGGCCGGCGAGCAGGTCGGAGATGGCCGGCGCCCCACCCTTATAAGGAACGTGGAGGCCGTCGGTGCCGGACTTTTGCCAGAACAGCGCGGCCGTCAAATGGTCCGACGAACCGGCGCCGGAGCTGGCGAACGCCACCTTGCCCGGATTCTTCTTCATGTACGCGACCAGCTCCTGCAAGTTCTTCGCAGGGAAATCCGGCTTGGTGACCAGCACGTTGGGTGCGCGCACGGCCACCGTCAGCAGGTCGAAGTCCTTGGCCGGGTCATAGCCCAGGTTCTTTTGCAGGAACGGGTTCACGGCATAGACGCCGATCGATGCCACCAACAAGGTGTAGCCATCGGCAGGCGCGCGCTTGACCATGGTCGCGCCGATGGCCCCGGTAGCGCCGGGGCGATTGTCGATCACGAACGGCTGGCCCAGCTTTTCATTGAGCGGCACCGCCAGCATGCGCGCAATGGTATCGGTGGAGCCGCCCGCAGGGAACGGCACCACCACGGATACGGCCTTCTGGGGCCATGCCGGCGAGGCGGCCGCGGCACTGGTCACGGCGCCTGCTGCGGCCAGTGCCGCCATGGCGGCGAGCGTGGCCGCGGCAAGCCGGCCGAACTTGCGCCGCGCGGGTGCGGCGAGCATGCCCGCGGCAGCCAGCCGGCCATCAAATTTGTTCATGTTTGTCTCCTTGTTCTTGGTGGTTTTCTTGTATTCGTGCGGGGGCCGCAGATGCGGCTCACCGGACCATGCAGGGCGCCTTGTTGTTGAAGGTCCAGCCCGGGATCAGGAATTGCATGGCCACGGCGTCGTCGCGCGCACCCAGCCCCATGTTCTTGTAGCGCTCGTGCGCCAGCGCGAGTTGCGCCATATCGAGCTCCACGCCCAGGCCCGGCTCCGTCGGCACGGCCACCTTGCCGTTCTCGATCTTCAGTGGCGCCTTGGTCAGGCGCTCGCCGTCCTGCCAGATCCAGTGGGTGTCGATGGCGGTGACGCGGCCCGGCGCGGCGGCGGCCACGTGGGTGAACATCGCCAGCGAAATATCGAAGTGATTGTTCGAGTGCGAGCCCCAGGTCAGGCCCCACTCGGCACACATCTGCGCCACCCGCACCGAGCCCTGCATGGTCCAGAAATGCGGATCGGCCAGCGGGATGTCCACGGATTGCAGGCGCACCGCGTGGCCCATCTGGCGCCAGTCGGTCGCGACCATGTTGGTGGCAGTGGGCAGGCCGGTGGCGGTACGGAACTCGGCCATGACCTCGCGGCCCGAGTAGCCCTCTTCCGCGCCGCAAGGATCTTCGGCATAGGCCAGCACGCCATGCTTGTCGCGGCACAGGCGCACGGCTTCGGCCAGCGACCATGCGCCGTTGGGATCCAGCGTGATGCGCGCCTTGGGGAAGCGCTCGGCGAGCGCCAGGATGGCTTCCATCTCTTCCTCGCCGCGCAGCACGCCACCCTTGAGCTTGAAATCGTTGAAGCCATAGCGCTCATAGGCTGCTTGCGCCAGGCGTACCACGCCCTCGGCATTCATCGCGGCTTCATTGCGCAGGCGGAACCAGTCGTCGTCCGCCTCGGGCTCGCTGCGATAGGCGAGCGTGGTGCGGTTACGGTCCCCGATATAGAACAGGTAGCCCAGCATCTCCACGGCATCGCGCTGCTGGCCTTCGCCCAACAGCGCGGCCACCGGCACGCCCAGATGCTTGCCCAGCAGGTCGAGCAGCGCCGCCTCGAGCGCGGTGACCGCATGGATGGCGATGCGCAGGTCGAAGGTCTGCAGGCCACGCCCGCCCGCGTCGCGGCTGGCAAAGGCGGTGCGCACGCGATTGAGCAGCGCCTGGTGGTTGCCGATCGACTGGCCGGCGAGGAGTTCGCGCGCATCCTCCAGCGTCTGGCGGATCGCTTCGCCGCCGGGCACCTCGCCGACGCCCGTATTGCCCGCGCTGTCTTTCAGGATGACGATATTGCGGGTGAAGAACGGACCGTGCGCGCCGGACAGGTTCATCAGCATGCTGTCGTGGCCGGCCACCGGCACGACGGTCAGCTCGGTGATGACGGGCGTGCCTGCCATGGGCGCGGCGCAAAGGGATGATTGGGTCATGTTGAACTCCAGCAGGAAGAGCGGCTCGCCGCGTTGGCTGCCGGCCCTTGCGGGTTGTCTCGGGTTGGATGCGCCGGCTGCTGCCGGATCCTTGTGTGCGGTGCTTGCCAGGTCCCAAAGTGGCGGCTACAGCCAATGCGGCGGGAGACACCTGTTATCGGTCGTCATATAACTTACGACGCAGTATAATGAGGCCATTGCGATCCGGTCAAGTCCCAGCCCATCACCATGTCAAACCCGATGTTTGCCTCCACTCCCCCGCTGCGGCGCCGCGGCCGTACGCTTGCCGAAGAGGCGGTGAGCAACCTGAGCGAGCGCATCCAGCAAGGCCAGCTCAAGCCGGGCGACAAGCTGCCGACCGAGTCCGAGATCATGGCCGCGCTCGGCGTCAGCCGCACCGTGGTGCGCGAAGCGCTGTCGCGGCTGCAGGCCAGCGGGCTGGTGGAAACCCGCCATGGGATCGGCACCTTCGTGCTGGCGCGCAGCGCCGAGAACGGCTCGCCCTTTCGCATCGATCCCGCCACCATGGGCACTGCCATGGACGTGCTGGCCATGCTGGAATTCCGCGTCAGCCTGGAAGCCGAGGCGGCCAGCCTGGCAGCATCGCGGCGCAGTGAGGAGCAACTGACGGCAATGCGTGGCGCGCTCGACGAGCTCAAGCGCACGGCGGCGGGCGGCGAGGATTCCGTCAGTGCCGATTTCGAGTTCCACCTGCTGATCGCGCGGGCCACCGGCAACCGCTACTTCACGGACATCATGGGCCACCTCGGCACCATGGTGATCCCGCGCAGCCGGCTGCATGTCAGCGCGCAGGAGCGGGAGCAGTACCTTGAGCGCGTCAATATCGAGCACGAGAACATCTTTGACGCCATCGAGCGGCGCGACCCCGAAGGCGCCAAGGCCGCCATGCGCATGCACCTGACCAACAGCCGCGAACGCCTGCGCAAGGCGTCGGCGGCGGTGGAAGCCGGCTAGGGCCGCTGCCGGCGCATCCCGGCGGGATCCGGGATTTCCTGCTTGCCCGACGAGCGCCTCATGTTGTAGGATGTCTTACAATAAAGCGCGGCGAGGCCATATCCCCATTTATGCGTCCCGCGTGTCAGCCCGGGACCACATACGCGCCGCCTCAAGCGCAAGCTATGGCGCACTCCCACTTGATTGCAGTTGAAAAGCAGGAAACGCTAATGACCATTACCGGCGAAATGCTGATCGGCGCCAGCGCAGTGCGCGGCACCACCAAGATCCTCCTTGCCACCAATCCGGCCACGGGTGAAGTCCTGGCACCGGAATTCCATGGCGGCGGCGGCGCCGAGGCCGAGCGTGCCTGTGCACTGGCCGAAGCCGCGTTCGACACCTACCGCAACACCTCGCCGGAGACCCGCGCCAGGTTCCTGGAATCGATCGCCAGCGGCCTGGAAGCCCTGGGCGATACGCTGATCGAGCGCGCCCACGCCGAGAGCGCGTTGCCGATTGCGCGTCTGCAGGGCGAGCGTGCCCGCACCGCCGGCCAGCTACGCCTGTTCGCCAGCGTGCTGCGCGATGGCCGCTGGCAATCTGCCACACTCGACTCCGCCCTGCCGGAACGCACGCCGCCACGCCCCGACCTGCGCTTGCAGAAGATCGCGGTCGGCCCGGTGGCGGTGTTCGGCGCCAGCAATTTCCCGCTCGCGTTTTCGGTAGCCGGCGGCGATACCGCATCCGCGCTGGCGGCCGGCTGCCCGGTCGTCGTCAAGGCGCACTCCGCTCACCTCGGCACCTCCGAGCTGGTCGGGCGCGTGATCCAGAAGGCCGTGGCCGATGCCGGTCTGCCCGAAGGCGTGTTCTCGCTGCTGGTGGGCGCGGGCGTTGCCGTGGGCACGGCCCTGGTCGCGCATCCGTCGATCCAGGCAGTGGGCTTCACCGGCTCGCGCAGCGGCGGCCTGGCGCTGGTGCAGACGGCCAACAGCCGTCCCCAGCCGATCCCCGTCTATGCGGAAATGAGCAGCATCAACCCCGTGTTCCTGCTGCCGGCAGCCCTGGCCGCGCGCGGCGCGGAGATCGCGCGCAATCTGGTGGATTCGCTGGTGATGGGCGTAGGCCAGTTCTGCACCAACCCCGGCCTGCTGCTGGCAGTGGAAAGCCCGGCGCTGGACGTGTTCCGCCAGGGCGCGGTTGCGGCGCTGGCGGAAAAGGCGGCGGCGACCATGCTGACGCCCGGAATCAGCCAGGCTTACGACAACGGCGTGGCCCAGCTCAGCGATATCGAAGGGCTGCGCCGCATCGGCAGTGGCCAGGCCGCCAGCGGCCCCAACCAGGCCCGCCCCGCGCTGTTCGAAACCACGGCCGCGCGCTTCCTTGCGGACCGCCGCATGGAAGCCGAAGTGTTTGGCCCATCCTCGGTGCTGGTCGTATGCCGCGACCATGAGGAGATGCTGACGGTGGCGCGCCGCCTGGAAGGCCAGCTGACCGCCACCGTGCAAGCGGATGCGGGAGATCGTGCCGAGGCCGCCAGCCTGCTGACCGTGCTCGAGCGCAAGGCAGGGCGCGTGCTGTTCAACGGCTATCCGACAGGCGTGGAAGTGTCGTACGCCATGGTGCACGGCGGCCCGTTCCCGGCTACGTCCGACACGCGCGCCACCTCGGTCGGCGCCTCCGCCATCGAGCGCTTCCTGCGCCCGGTGTGCTACCAGAACGTGCCGGCGGAACTGCTGCCGCCCGCGCTGCAGGATGGCAACCCGTTGAACGTGTGGCGCCTCACCGACGGGCAACTGGCCCGCGATTAATCCCGCGCGCGCAACCATGGAAAAAGGGCCGGAAATTCCGGCCCTTTTTCTCTCGCGCTAGCTGAGCATTACGCAGCAATGCGCTCGATGGCAGCCGGCGCCTGCGGCGGCTGGATCACCGGCGCATTCCCGCGCGAGCGGCCCGAGCTGAGATAGTCGGCGATCGACTCCTGCGTGACTTCGCCCAGGTAGACGCCATCGGCATCGACCACCGGCAGCCAGCTGGTGTTGTGCTGGTACATGCGCGAGAGCACGATGCGCAGGTGCTCGTCGAACGCGGCGGTCGCCATGAATGGCCGCATCGCATCCGCGCACATGCCCTGCCCCGCGCGCGCATCGCGCCGCGTGACATAGCCCAGCGCGCGCTGCGCATCATCCACCACCGGCAGGTGCCGCACGTCGGCCTCGTCCATGATGGCGAACGCCTGCGCCAGCGGCATGCCGGGGCTGCAGGTTTGCGCCATGGTGGCGGCATCGCCGGCGCGCACCAGCAGCAGGCGCTTGAGCGTGTTGTCGTGACCGATGAACGCTTGCACGAAATCGTCGGCCGGACGCGCCAGCAGTGCGTCGGGATGGTCGAACTGCACCAGCTTGCCGCCGCGGAACACGGCCACGCGGTCGCCCAGCTTGATGGCCTCGTCGATGTCGTGCGAGACCATGATCACGGTCTTGCCGAGCTGGCGCTGCATCAGGAAGAACTCGTTCTGGATGCTCTCGCGGTTGATCGGGTCCACCGCGCCGAACGGCTCGTCCATCAGCAGCACGGGCGCATCCGCCGCCAGCGCGCGGATCACGCCGATGCGCTGCTGCTGCCCGCCCGAGAGTTCGCGCGGATATCGTGTGAGCATCTTGCCGGGGTCGAGCTGCACCATCGACATCAGCTCGCGCGCGCGCTCGCGGCTGCGCTTCTTGTCCCAGCCCAGCAGCCGCGGCACCACCATGATGTTCTCCTCGATGGTCATGTTGGGGAACAGGCCGATCTGCTGGATCACGTAGCCGATCTTGCGGCGCAGCGTGACTTCGTCCACGCGGGAGGTGTCCTCACCGTCGATCAGCACGCGGCCGGAGCTGGGCTGGATCAGGCGGTTGATCATCTTGAGCGTGGTGGTCTTGCCGCAGCCCGAGGGGCCGAGAAAGACACAGATCTCGCCCTTGGGCACAGTGAGCGAAACGGCATCGACGGCGCGCACTTCGGCGCCGTCTTTTTGCCTGAAGGTCTTGGTGAGTTGGTCGAGTTCAATCATGTTCAGCGAATTCCTTTCGGTGTCAGCGCCCGCTGCAACCACTGCAGGCAGGCATCGGCCACGATGGCGAGCACGCTGACCAGCACCGCGCCGATCGCCAGCTTGCTCATGTTGCTCTGGCTGATCGCTTGCAGGATCAGCACCCCGAGGCCACCCGCGCCGATGATGGCGGCAATGGTGGCCACGCCGATGTTCATCACCACGGCGGTACGCACGCCGCCGAGGATGACGGGCACGGCCAGCGGCAGGTCCACCAGCCGCATGCGCTGCCAGGTGGTCATGCCGATGCCGCGCCCGGCTTCCTGGATGCCGTCGTCGACATTGGTGAGCGCCACGCAGGTATTGCGCATGATCGGCAGCAGCGAATACAGGAACACCGCGGTCACCGCCGGCACGTAGCCCAGCGCGTGGCCAAAGCGTGCGAAGATCGGGATCATCAGCCCGAACAGCGCGATCGACGGCAAGGTCAGCACGATGGTGGCCAGCGTCAGCAGCGGCGTGGCGAGAAAGCGAAAGCGCGCGCACAGGATGCCCAGCGGCACGCCGACGACGATCGCCAGGCCCACCGCGGACCCCACCAGCGCCAGGTGCTGGCCAGTGAGCTTGAGCAGCGTCGGCCAGCTGTGTTGGAGGTAAGTCAGCAAGTCCATGCCGCCCTCTTCAGATCAGGCCGTGGCCACGCAGGAATTCCTGCGCCACCTTGTCGACCGGCTGCTGGTCGATATCGACCTTGTAGTTCATCTCGGTCATGGCCGCGTTGTCGAGCCGGGCCGCCAGCGCGTTGAGCAGGCCCGCGAGCTCGGGATGCGCATCCAGCGTTGCCTTGCGCACCACGGGCACCGCGTTATAGGCGGGGAAGAAGTGCTGGTCGTCTTCCAGCAGCACCAGGTCGAAGCCCTTGACGCGGCCATCGGTGGTGTAGACGAGACCCAGTTCGACCTGGTCGTTCTTCAGCGCGGTGTAGACCAGCCCGGGATCAAGCTGGATCACGTCGCGGCGCGAGAACGGCAGCTTGTAGAGCCCCTTGAGCGGTTCCAGCCCGTCGGGACGCGCGGCAAACTCCATGTCGACCGCGAACGGATGGGCGGTGCCCTCGCCGGCGGCGCGCATCTTCTCGGCAAAGGCCGACAACGTGGTCACGCCAGCGGCTTCGGCACGCTTTCTCGGCATCGCCAGCGCATAGGTGTTGTTGATGCCGGAGGCGTCGAGCCATATCAGGCCGCGCGCGGCGTCGAGCGTCTTGACGCGTTCGTAGCTCTCGCCAGCGCCGAGCTTTTCCTCGACCTTGTTGAACACGATCAGCGCCGTGCCGGTGTAGTCCCACACCACGTCGAGCTGGCCGCTTTCCATGGCCTGGCGCATCAGCGTGCTGCCCAGGCCGGCGGTGAGCTCGGTGGTGAAGCCCTTGGCCTGCAGGTACTGCGTGGTCATCGACGACAGGATCAGCTGCTCGGTGAAGTTCTTGCCGCCTACGCGAACGGTGTCGGCGTGCGCCGGCAGCGCCATGGCTGCCACTGCGGCAAGCACGGCGACACTCGCCAGCATGCGTGCCTGGCCACGGGCCGCGCGGCCCGCGCGGGCCAGGGCGCTTGTAATGAAATGCATCGGTTTCTCCTTCATGTTCGGTGCGCCCCTGCGCGCCTTAGCGCGCCAGCCCGCGGCGGCGCAGGTAGCAATAGCCGGCGGCGGCAAACAGGCCATCGAGGGCGAGTGCCAGCAGCGCGGTCGCCGCGGCGCCCAGCAACAGCAGGGGCTGGTTGTTCAGGTAGATGCCGGGGAAAATCAATTCGCCCAGGCTGTTGGCGCCGATCAGGAAGGACAGGGGCACCGTGCCGACATTGATCACCAGGCTGATGCGCACGCCCGCCAGGATCACCGGCAGCGCGTTGGGCAGCTCGACCCGGAACAGGCGCTGCATGGCGGTCATGCCAAGGCCGCGCGCGGCCTCGGTCAGTGCCGGGGAAACGCCGAGCAAGCCCTCACAGGTATTGCGCACGATCGGCAGCAGCGAAGCCAGCCACAGCGCCAGGATGGCGGGCCGCTCGCCAATGCCGAGCACGGCCAGGGCCAGGGCCAGCACCGCTAGCGATGGCACGGTGTTGCCGATATTGAAGACCTGCATCAGGCGGTCGGCCCAGCGGCGCATGCATGGACGGCTCAGGCCGATGCCAGCCGGGATGCCGGTGACCAGCGCCAGCGCCATCGACCACGCCACCAGACGCAAGTGGTCGGCAACGTCGTACCACAGACGGTCCTGATATTGCAGGATGACATCCACGCCGATCCAGGTGACCAGAGCGGCCAGCGCAGCGAGCGTGAGACATCCCCAGGCCAGCGCCTGTACGGATTGCTTGGACATATTCCCCTCTGTCCGCATGCCAGATGTGGGCACGAGAAACCACATCCGGATTGACGGACGAACAAAGTGGGCTCAGGCGGGTGCAAATGGGGGCCCGCCGGCCCTGACTAGATTGCCTTGCCCGCCATGACCGGCAGATGAGCCGGTGGACGGGCGCCGGGTTTCACGCTGGAGAGCGGGAAACCCAATTGAAAGGACACCGTGCCGGTAAGGGCGGGAGTCCCGGGAGCGGCGCAACCCGCTGCAAGGTGCAGGAACGGGAGGCCAGTGGCAGCGCAAATTTGGTGGTTCCGACGCGCCGCCGGATCAATCGGCCGGTGCCACGCTTGGGCAGGCAAGGAGTTGGGGCGGCACTCAAAAACGCCTGCCCGGACCCTGTCAGCCCGACTTGATTACGCAGCATCGGATGACAACGAGAGCGCTATTATACCCAACTACAGCGATCTTGTCATCATTACGCCATCCCCGCGCTTTCGCACCACTTTCTGGCCGTATTTATCAGGCTTCGCCTGGCATCCCGGCACCACTCGCGTTGTTCCAGAATTGAAGTCCCACGAGGGATCATCCGTACCATGGGCAGAACAATCTTTTGCCTGGATGGCCTCTACCGGTTCTGGCCCAAACCCTTAAATTACGAGGGTAGCCTTTGGGGCCGCGCGCCATTGCCGCCATCCCCAGCCAACAGGAGATCGATCATGGAACAACGCACTGCCATCCCTACCGCCCCCACCGTCCCGGCCACCGCCACGGAAACCGTGCAACGCTCGCGCGCGGTCGACCGCGTGGTGCGCGGCATCGCCACCTCGGACGGCGCCGGCGTCAAGCTCACCCGCGTGCTCACGCAGAACCTGCAGCGCCGCCTGGACCCGTTCCTGATGCTGGACGCGTTTGGCACCGATAGCCGCGATGACTATATCGGCGGTTTCCCCGACCACCCGCACCGCGGCTTCGAGACCATCACCTATATGCTGGCCGGCCGCATGCGCCATCGCGACAGCGCCGGCAACGAGGGCCTGCTGGAGAACGGCGGCGCGCAGTGGATGGTGGCTGGCGCCGGCGTGGTGCACTCGGAGATGCCCGAGCAGGAAGACGGCCGCATGGAAGGCTTCCAGCTGTGGCTGAACCTGCCCGCCGCGGACAAGATGACGGCGCCCTGGTACCGCGACCTGCCGGCCGCCGCCGTGCCCACGGTAGCGCTGCCGGGCGGCGCCACGGTGCGCGTGCTGGCGGGCGCCTCGCACGGGGTGGCTGGCGCGGTCACGCGCCCGGTCACGGAGCCGCTCTACCTGGACGTCTCGCTGCCGGCGGGGCAGACCTTCTCGCAAGCGCTGCCGCAAGGGCATAACGCCTTCCTGTACACCTATCGCGGCGAGATTGCGGTCGGCGCGGGCAGCAACGCCGCGGTGCTGGAAGCGCAGCGCATGGGCGTGCTGGACAACGCCGCCGGCGCTGACGGGGTCAATGTCACGGCCACGGCCGATGCACGCTTCCTGCTGATCGCGGGCAAGCCGCTGGGCGAGCCGATCGCGCAATATGGGCCGTTCGTGATGAACACCCAGGAGGAGATCTACCAGACCCTGGCCGATTTCCGCGAAGGCCGCTTCAACCAGATTGCGGTCAGCAACGGCGCCTGACACGCTGTGAGCCATCGGGGGCGGCATCGCGCCGCCCCTCGTTCCGGCATTGGCAGGGGCGCCCGGCCCCGGCCCCCGCCCTCTCCCTTCGCTCCCCCCACTTTTCGCAAACTGCACGCCAGTTTCGCGTCAATCGGCCATGCTAGCCGCCCTCGGCAGCCCGGCCTCCCGCGCACCCGCCCAACATGCCCGGCATGCGACTTGCAACCTGCTTGTATCCGTTGCGGGGCCGAGAAAACTGGCCTGACCAGGTCGTCCGAACCCCACACACTTATATAATCCACGGTTAATAAACGGCATCACCGCCCAGTGATGGTTGCTGCAATGCGTAACGGCGATCCTGCCCCACGCACTGCCGCAGGTGCTGCCCGATACATAACGAACATTGATCCACGTTGCTGCCATAACAACTCGAGCCGCCTCAGTGACCTTAAGCACAACCCCAAGGCTGGCGCTTGCCCATATCAGCAAGCGCTACCCCGGCGTGACCGCCAACGACGACGTGTCCCTCGTCGTCGCCCCCGGCGAAATCCACGCCGTGCTCGGCGAGAACGGCGCCGGCAAGTCCACCCTGATGAAAATCATCTTTGGCGCGGTCAAGCCGGACGCCGGCGACATGCACTTCAACGGTGCGCGCGTCGCGATCCACAATCCGCACGATGCACGAAACCTGGGCATCGCGATGGTGTTCCAGCACTTTTCGCTGTTCGATACGCTGACAGTGACCGAAAACATCGCCCTTGGCCTGCCCCGGAGCAGCAAGACGGCCGCCGGCAGCCCGCATGCGGGCACCAATATGAAGCAGCTGGCCGACCAGATCCGCGAGACCGCCCAGCGCTATGGCCTGCCGCTGGAGCCGAACCGCCATGTGCACACCTTGTCGGTCGGCGAGCGCCAGCGCGTGGAAATCGTGCGGGCGCTGCTGGCCAAGCCGCAACTGCTGATTCTTGACGAGCCAACTTCCGTGCTGACGCCGCAAGCGGTGCAGACCCTCTTCATCACGCTGCGCCAGCTCGCGGCGGAAGGCACCAGCATCCTCTATATCAGCCACAAGCTCGACGAGATCCGCGAGCTTTGCCATAGCGCCACCGTGATGCGCATGGGTCGTGTCACCGGCGTGTGCGATCCGCGCCAGGAAAGCGCGGCCTCGCTGTCGCGCCTGATGATCGGCGGCGAGCCGCCGCGCGAGGCGCGCGTGCAGACCGAGCCCGGCGCCTGCCGGCTGGCGGTGCGCGGACTCTCGCTGCCGCGCTCGCATGCGTTCGCGACGGAACTTGCCGGCATCTCGCTGGACCTGCGCGCCGGCGAGATCGTTGGCATCGCCGGCGTGTCCGGCAATGGCCAGCAGGAATTGCTGGCGGCGCTGTCGGGCGAGGATGTGCGCGCCGCACGCGATGCCATCACGCTGGACAACAAACCGGTGGGCAAGCTGGACGCGCGCCAGCGGCGCCGTGCCGGGCTGGCCTTCGTGCCCGAGGAACGCCTCGGCCGTGGCGCCGTGCCGGGCATGAGCCTGGCCGCGAATATCCTGCTTTCGCACCAGTCCGCGCCCTATGTGCAGCGCGGCATGATTTCGCCCAAGGCCGCCGCCGGCCTCGCGCAGGCCGTGATCGGGCGCTTCCGCGTGAAGGCCAGCGGGCCGGACGCGCTGGCCAAGAGCCTGTCGGGCGGCAATCTGCAGAAATTCATCGTCGGCCGCGAGATCGAAAGCGGCCCGAAGGTACTGATCGTGGCCCAGCCGACCTGGGGCGTGGATGTGGGCGCCGCGGCGCAGATCCACAACGAGCTGCTGGCGCTCAAGGCCACCGGCTGCGCCTTGCTGGTGGTGTCGGAAGAACTGGACGAACTGTTCGCCATCTGCGATCGCCTGCACGTGATCGCCAAGGGCCGGTTGTCGCCGTCGATTCCGACCCAGGACGCCACGCGAGAGCAGGTGGGCCTGTGGATGAGCGGTCTTTGGGAAGGTGGGCCAGGCGGCCGGCGCGAACAAGAGGAGGCCGTGCACCATGGCTGATTTCCCCCTTCGCTCACCGCTGTCGCTGGCACCGCGCGGGCTGCCCTCGCGCCGCATGGCCTATGCCTCGCCCTTCATCGCGCTGGCGTTGACGCTGGCCTTCGGGGCGCTGCTGTTCCTGCTGCTCGGCAAGGATCCGGTGGCCGCGCTCAAGGTATTCCTGATCGACCCGCTCAAGGACCGCCGCGCCATCGGCGAGGTGCTGCTCAAGACCGTGCCGCTGGTACTGTGCGCGCTCGGGCTTTCAGTGTGCTATCGCGCCAATATCTGGAACATCGGCGCGGATGGCCAACTCATCGTCGGCGGCATCTTCGCCGGCGCCACCGTGTTGTACTTCGATGTGCCGGGCAATGGCGTGAATGGCACCGTGGTACTGGTGCTGGCCTCGCTGGCCGGCGTGGTCGGCGGCATGTTCTGGGCGTCGCTCACCGCCGCGCTCAAGGACAAGTTCAACGCCAATGAGATCCTGGTGTCGCTGATGCTGACCTATATCGCGCAGCAGTTGATGCTGTACGTGGTCAACGGGCCGCTGAAGGATCCCAACGGCATGAACTTCCCGCAGTCCAAGGTGTTCTCCTCCGAGTTCCTGCTGCCTAACCTGATGTCGGGCTCGCGCCTGCACGCGGGCTTTGTGGTGATGCTGGTGCTGGTGGTGCTGATGACCGTCTTCATCTTCCGCAGCTTCGCGGGCTACCGCCTGCAGGTGGGCGGCACCGCCCCGGCGGCGGCGCGCTATGCCGGCTTCTCGGCGCGCCGTTCGCTGTGGAGCGCACTGATGATCTCCGGCGGCACCGCCGGCCTGGCAGGCGCGTTCGAAGTCACGGGCCCGATCGGCCAGTTGCTGCCCTCGATCTCGCCCGGCTACGGCTTCACCGCGATCATCGTGGCCTTCGTCGGCCGCTTGCATCCGGTGGGCACCGTGTTCGGCGGCATCGTCATGTCGCTGTTCTATATCGGCGGTGAAATGGCTCAGTCGCGCCTGGGCCTGCCTTCTGCGCTGGGCTCGGTGTTCCAGGGCATGCTGCTGTTCTTCCTGCTGGCCAGCGATACGCTGATCGACAACCGCCTGCGCTGGCGCGCCAAGGCCGCCTGAGCGGAACCCCCAAGACATGGAACAACTCGCCCCTCTTATCGCCACCGCGATCAACGCCGGCACGCCGTTGCTGCTGGCGGCGCTTGGCTTGCTCATCAACGAACGCGCCGGCGTGCTCAACCTGGGCGCCGAAGGCATGATGCTGGTCGCCGCCGCGTTCGGCTTCATGGTCGGCTACCAGACCCAGTCGCCGCTGATCGGCTTTGCCGCCGGCGCGCTGGCCGGCATGCTGATGGCCACGCTGTTCTCATGGCTGGCGCTGGTGCTGGCCACCAACCAGGTCGCCACCGGCCTGGCGCTGTCGATCTTCGGCACCGGGCTGTCGGCATTCATGGGCCAGCGCTTTGTGGGCTTTGCCATGCCGTCGCAGGCCAAGTCGATCCCCTGGCTGGCCGATATTCCGTTCTTCGGGCCGGCCTTCTTCCAGCAGCACTGGATGGTGTATTTCAGCCTGTTCCTGTGCTGCGCCATCATGTGGTTCCTGTTTCGCACGCGCGCCGGGCTGACGCTGCGCGCGATCGGCGAATCGCCGGAATCCGCGCATGCGCTCGGCTATCCGGTGCGCCTGATCCGCTTTGGCGCGCTGCTGTTCGGCGGCGCCTGCTGCGGGCTGGCCGGCGCCTACCTGTCGCTGGTGTACACGCCGATGTGGGTGGAAAACCTGGTGGCCGGCCGTGGCTGGATCGCGCTGGCGCTGACCACCTTCGCCACCTGGCGCCCGGGCCGCGTCTGGGCCGGAGCCTGGCTGTTCGGCGGCGTCACCATCCTGCAGTTCTACCTGCAGGGCATTGGTGTATCGGTGCCATCGCAGATCCTGTCGATGCTGCCCTATGCCGCGACCATCGTCGTGCTGGCGCTGATCTCGCGCAACCCGGCGTGGATCCGCCTGAACATGCCGGCCTCGCTGGGCAAGCCGTTCCGCCCCGGTGCCGCCTGACCGATCCTGTTGCCGTGCCTGCCCGGCGCCGCGCCGGGCAGCGCCGTGTTTTCTGTTTTTGTTTTGCTTTTATAAAGTCCGTCAGAGACTTCAGGCTTCATTCCCTCGTTGTTCAGAGCCACAGTTGCAACCTTAATCAAAACATCGGTACTCAGTACCCCGGTCATTACAAGGAGAAATCATGATCGTCACGCGCAGGAAAACCCTTGCCGCACTGGCTGCCACCGCCGTGCTGGCTCTCGCGGGCTGCGGCAAGAAAGAAGCCGAAAAGCCGGCGGAAAGCGCGGCTCCGGCCTCCGCTCCCGCCGCCGAGCAAAAGGCCGAGCCGCTCAAGGTCGCCTTCGTCTACATCGGCCCGGTCGGCGATGCAGGCTGGACCTACGCCCATGATGCCGGGCGCAAGGCCGTGGAAGAGAAATACGGCGACAAGGTGAAGACGTCCTTCGTCGAGAACGTGCCCGAATCCGCCGCCGATGCCGAACGCGTGTTCCGCGATCTCGCTGCGCAAGGCAACAAGGTCATCTTCGGCACCAGCTTCGGTTACATGGAATCGATGCTCAAGGTCGCCAAGGAATTCCCGGACGTGAAGTTCGAGCACGCCACCGGCTTCAAGACCGCCGACAACCTGGCCCAGTACGACGTGCGCACCTATGAAGGCGCTTACCTGGCTGGTGTGGTCGCCGGCAAGATGAGCAAGACCGGCAAGATGGGCGTGGTGGCATCGGTGCCCATCCCCGAGGTGATCCGCAACATCGACTCGTTCACCATCGGCGCGCGCAGCGTCAACCCCAAGGCCACCGTCAAGGTGGTGTGGGTGAACAAGTGGTTCGATCCGGGCAAGGAGCGCGAAGCCGCAACCACGCTGATCGGCCAGGGCGTTGACATGCTGATGCAGAACACCGACTCCGCCGCCGTGGTGCAGACCGCGCAGGAAAAGGGCGTGTACGCATTCGGCTGGGACAGCGACATGAGCAAGTTCGGCGAGAAGGCCCACCTGGCCGCCTCGGTGATCTCGTGGGGCGTGTACTACAACAAGGTGGTCGGCGACGTGCTGGCTAACCAGTGGAAGAACGGCACCACGTGGTGGGGCGTCAAGGAAGGCATGATCGACCTGAAGGGCTTCAACGCCGTGGTGCCGGATGACGTGAAGGCGCTGGTGGAAGAGCGCAAGAAGGGCATCGCCGACGGCTCGGCTCCGATCTGGAAGGGTCCGCTCAAGGACAACACCGGCAAGGAACAGCTGGCCAAGGACCAAGCGGCCGACGACGGCTTCCTGCACGGCGTCAAGTTCTACGTCGAAGGCGTGGAAGGCAAGATCCCGGGCTGATCGCCAGCGCCGGTTTAGCGGTTGCCGGCAGCCTGCGCTCGCAGCGCTGCCGGCACGGTGGCGTGGTGCTTCTCGCGCCCCGCCACCTGCCCTGCACGTCCTTCACTGGATGTCCTTCGGGTCACCCCTCCCCCACCTGAACGCCCCGCGGAACTTGAAGCGCCGAAGATTGGCCCAAGCTATCTGCGAGTGGCGCAATCGCCCACGCCGCTTGGCATTTGTGGAAAATGAAGGAGGCCTCTCATGTGGAAACGATTTTCGGCGCTGTGGACCCTGGTGCGGCGCGACGGCCGCCTGCTGTGGTACGCGCTGCGCCATCCCGACGCCCCGCGCTGGTTGAAGCCGGCCGCGCTAGGCCTGGTGCTGTACGCCATTTCGCCCATTGACCTGATTCCCGACTTCATCCCCGGCCTTGGCCTGATGGACGACGTGGTGCTGATCCCGCTGGCGGTGCACTTCATCCTCAGGCGCCTGCCCGCGCACGTGTTGCGGCAGGCCGAGGCGCGCGCCGGCGCCCAGACGGTGCGAGCCCGCTAGCAGGCCAGGCGGCTCGCACCAGGCTTGCGCTTCAGGGCAGCAGGACGGTCGTGCCAGTGGTCTTGCGGCCTTCCAGGTCGCGATGCGCCTGCGCCACATCCGCCAGCGCGTAGCGTTGGCGGACTTCAATCTTCACCCGGCCGCTGGTCACCATCTCGAATAGCTCGGCCGCCATCGGCTCCAGCAATTCGCGATGGACCACATAGGTCATCAGCGTTGGCCGCGTGATGCGCAGCGAGCCCTTGTTGCCCAGCACGGACAGATCGAACGGCGGCACCGGGCCGGATGCATTGCCGAACACCACCATGGTGCCGCGCGGCTTCAGGCAATCCAGCGAGCCGTTGAAGGTGTCCTTGCCGACCGAGTCGTAGACCGCGGCGACGCCCTTGCCGCCGGTGATTTCCTTGACCTTGTCGACGAAGGATTCACGCGTGTAGACGATGGTGTGGTCGCACCCATGGGCGCGCGCCAGCGCGGCTTTTTCATCGCTGCCGGCGGTGCCGATCACGTTGGCGCCCAGCGCCTTGAGCCACTGGCTGGCGATCAGGCCAACGCCACCCGCTGCGGCGTGCAGCAGCACGGTGTCTCCTGCCTGCACGCGGTAGCTGTCGCGCAGCAGGTACTGCGTGGTCAGGCCCTGCAGCATCATCGCCGCGCCCTGCTCGAACGAGATGGCGTCCGGCAGGCGTACCACGATATCGGCCGGCATGACCCGCACCTGCGCATAGGCGCCAGTGGGACGGCCTGCATAAGCAACACGGTCGCCCACGCTCAGGTGCCCCACGCCGGCGCCAACCGCCTCCACCACGCCGGCGCCTTCCATGCCGAGGCCACCCGGCAGCGGCTGCTTGTACAGCCCGGTGCGGAAATACACGTCGATGTAGTTGAGGCCGACCGCCTCGTGCCGCACGCGCACCTCACCGGGGCCGGGATCCCCCACCTCGACGTCAACCCACTGCATCACCTCGGGGCCGCCGGTCTCGAAAATGCGGATGGCCTTGCTCATGTCTCGCTCCTTTTCCAGTTGCTGCGTGTTGGCATGTGCTGGTACGTGTTGGTAAGCGTTGGTGCCGAAATACATCAGGCCGACGCGGCTGACTCCGGGTACATCCGCCGCAGCTCCGCGATCAGCAGATCCGCGGTGGCCACATTGGTGGCACAGGGCACGTTGTGCACGTCGCAGGCGCGCACCAGGGCATTGATATCGGGCTCGTGCGGCTGCGGCGTCATGGGGTCGCGCAGGAAAATCACCACGCCCACGCGGCCTTCGGCCAGTTGCGCGCCGATCTGCAGGTCGCCGCCCCAGGGGCCGGAGAGCATGCGCGTCACCGTCAGGCCGATTTCGTCGCTCAGGCGGCCACCCGTGGTACCGGTGGCGAGCAGTTCGCAACGTGACAGGAAATCGCGATGGCGGCCAGCAAAAGCCACGATGTCATCTTTCTTGTGGTCGTGCGCAATCAGCGCAATACGAGGGGGAGTCATCGGCATCATCCTGGCCAATCAGGGAGAAACCGGGCCGCATGGCCCGGCCGGAAAACGCCCGCGGCAGTCGCTTAGAACGTACCGGGGTAGGCACCGCCGTCGAGGAGCACATTCTGCCCGGTCATGTAAGCAGCGTGGCGGCTGCACAGGAAGGCGCAGGTGGCGCCAAACTCGGCCGGCTCGCCAAAGCGGCGGCTCGGGTTCTGCGCGGCGCGGCGCTTCGAGACTTCTTCGATCGACAGGCCGGCCTGCCTGGCGCCGCCTTCCATGGTCTTGTAGAGGCGATCCGTATTGAACGGGCCGGGCAGCAGGTTGTTCACCGTCACGCCATGCTGCGCCACTTCGCGCGCCAGGCCGGCGACAAAGCCGGTCAGGCCCGAGCGCGCGCCGTTGGACAGGCCGAGCACATCGATCGGCGCCTTCACGGCGCCGCTGGTGATGTTGACGATGCGGCCCCATTTGCGCGCGATCATGCCGTCCACCGTGGCCTTGATCAGCTCGATCGGGGTCAGCATGTTGGCGTCGATCGCTGCCAGCCAGGCATCGCGGTCCCAGTCGCGGAAATTGCCCGGAGGCGGGCCGCCGGCATTGTTGACCAGGATGTCCAGGTCGCCCAGCTTGGCGACGGCTTCCAGCGCCAGCTTTCGCCCAGCCGGGGTCGTGATGTCGGTGGCGACCGCCATCACGCGCCGGCCGTGGCGCGCGCGCAGGTCCGCCGCGGCTTTTTCCAGCGCCTCGGCGCCGCGCGCCACGATCACCACATCCACGCCTTCGGCAGCCAGCGCGTCGGCGCAGGCRAAACCGAGGCCCTTGCTGGCGCCRCACACCAGCGCATGCTTGCCGCGCAATCCTAGATCCATCTCATCGACTCCTTGTGTCATCGAGGCGGCCACCCGCCTGCTTGTTATCCAGCGTATCCATCGCCTTGCCGCCGCGACGAGCAGCCTGGGCCTTGCCCGCGGCCCCGCTCTTGCCCACCTTGCGCGCCGACAGCAAATATATCCCGCCCATCACCAGCGCGCTGCCGGCGAGCTGCACGCCGGTGATCGGCTCGCCCAGCAGCCAGAAGCCCAGGAACAGGGTGGATACCGGTCCGAGCATACCCGCCTGCGAAGCCATCGGCGCGCCGATGCGCGCCACCGCCACCATCGTCAGCGACACCGGCAGCACCGTGCAAAACACAGAATTGACTAGCGAAAGCCACATCACGGGGGCCGGCTGCAGCAGCTCCGCCAGCGGGCGGCGCAGCACCAGATATTGCACCACGCAGCACGCGGTGGAAACGCACATCGCATAGGCCACCAGCCGCAACGAACCGATGCGCTGCACCAATTCGCCTGACGCGATCAGGTAGATGCCGTAGGTCAGTGCGCTGCCGAGCACCAGCGCGGCGCCAAGCCACACCTGGCCGCCGCTCACGTCGAGATCATGCGCGAAAACCAGCACGATGCCTATATAGGCCAGCGCCAGGGACAGCCACTGCCGCAAGCTGATGCGCCGCTTGAACAGCACGGCGCTGGCCAGCAGCACGAAGGACGGCGTGAGGAACAGGATCAGCCGCTCGAGCCCGGCCGTGATGTATTGCAGGCCGAGAAAGTCGAGGAAGCTGGACAGGTAGTAGCCGATGATGCCGAGGAACACGATGCGGCCGCGATCGGCCCAGGACAGCGCCGGCAGGCGCCGGGACTGCCACCAGCCGATCGCCATGAATAGCGGCACGGCAAACAGCATGCGCAGGCTGATGACCATGACCGCATCGACCTGGTAGCGGTACATCAGCTTGGCGACGATCGCCTTGCCGGAAAAAAGGATGGCGCCGACGGCAGCCACGGCCAGGCCGGCGCGCTGCGCTGCCGGCTCGGCGGCAGGCACGGTGCGGGAAAGTTGGGATGCAGACAAGGGAGAAGCCGGATAGTGGGGCCGCGCGCCGCTGGACGCGGGCGGCCCGCCAGGGACGCGAGCCATTGTATTCGAAAAGAGGCAACTGCATCCGAGGCACATTGTGCTGCGCACAGGTGTTGGGCGGCGTGCCCCAACCCGCGTGCCCCAACCCATGCAGTGCCAATGGCGGCGGTGCCTGCTTCCCGTGCCTCGGCTTTCGCTATGTGGGACGGCGCACCTTCACGCCGTAACCGCCCGGCTAAGCTCTGCCAAGGAGAGTCCCGCGCTGCGTGCCGCCTTGTGCCAACCGCAGCCCTGGCGAGCCGGAACCGGGAGACTGGTCGTGGATGGCACGGACCGAAGCAAGCAATACGATGTACTGGACCTGATCCGGGCGCTGGCCGCGGGCCTGGTCTGCCTTGGCCATGTCCGGGCGCTGGTCATCGTCGACTATGCGGCGAGCGGGCCGCATGGCGGCGCGGCCGGCGTGGCGCTGCAGTTGTTCTATGCGCTGTGCAGCGTCGGCCACGAATGCGTGATCGTGTTCTTCCTGCTCTCGGGCTACCTGGTGGGCGGCACCGTGCGCCGCAAGATGACGCGTGGCGACTGGACCTGGCGCGGTTATCTGGCCGACCGCATGACGCGGCTATGGATCGTACTGCTGCCCGCACTGCTGCTCGGGCTGTTCTGGGACAGTGCCGGGATCCACCTGGCGTGGGGGCCGTTCTACCAGGGCACCGAGGGCAACGCGGCCCAGCAGATCGATATCTCGCATAACCTCGGCGTCGCGGGATTGGTTTGCAACGCGGCGTTCCTGCAAACCCTTGCCTGCGATACCTATGGCTCCAACGGGCCGTTGTGGAGCCTGGCCAACGAATTCTGGTACTACCTCTGGTTCCCTGCGCTATACGGCGCCTGGCACCTGCGCCGCACGCCGCAGGTGTTGCTGTGCGTATTGGCGGCGCTGGTCACGATGGGCCTGTTCCACGGCCTGGTCGAAGGCTTCTTGTTCTGGCTGCTGGGCGTGCTGGCGCAAGCCCTGGAAGCGCGGCTGGCGCAGATCGCGACGATCGCGCGGCGCAAGTGGCTGGTGCTGCCGGCGCTGCTGGTGTTCCTGGCCGCCATTGCACTGACCAAGCACAAGCCGTACGCCGATGCCGCTGTCGCGCTGGGCTTCTTCGTGCTGTTGCTGGCCGTGCTGTCGACCCGCATCCGCATCGGCCACGCCGGCTTGTCGCGCCTGGCTACGTTGGCGTCCGGGTTTTCGTACTCGCTCTACCTGACGCATTTCCCGCTGGCCCTGTTCATCGCCGCGGCCCTGGTCAAGGTCCGTCTGCCTGTCAGCGCCGGCAGCCTGGGCCTGGCCGCGCTGGTCCTGCTGGGCTGCTATGCCTATGCCTTTGCCGTCTACTGGGTGTTCGAGCGCAATACCCAGCGCGTGCGCGGCCTGCTCGGGCGCCCGGCGCTGCCGGCGGCGCAGCGCGGGCAGAATATCTAGCCGCCATGCCGTTGCCTGGCTAGCCTGCCTGGCTGGCAACCCTGGCCGCCAGCCTGAAACTGCCGTAAGCTCGCCGGTCGGCGCGTCAAACGCGCGCCGCATAAGAAAAACCAGGAGCATTCATGACGGCAGCACCCCTCGCTAATCTTTCCTCGCGCATTCCCGTTCCAGCCAAAAAGCAAACCGCCACCCGCCCGCTGCTGATCGCCGCCGCGGTTGCCATGCTCGCAAGCGGCTGGCTGCCCTCGGCCGCCAGCGCGGCCGATTACCCCGTCAAGCCAATCCGCTTCATCGTGCCTTACGCCGCTGGCGGCACCACCGACCTCGTGGCGCGCACGGTCGGCCAGAAGGTAGCGGAGAAACTCGGCCAGCCCGTGGTCGTGGAGAACCGCCCCGGCGCTGGCGGCAATATCGGCATGGAGGCGGTCGCCAAGGCCGCGCCGGACGGCTACACCATCGGCTTCGGCGCCATCTCGACCAATGCGTTGAACCCGCATATCTACAAGCACGTGCCGTTCGACCCACGCAAGGATTTCACCGCGGTCAGCCTGCTTGGCACTTCGACCATCGTGCTGGAAGTCAGCAACAGCCTGCCGGTGAAGAATGTGGCCGAGCTGGTCAGCTACGCCAAGGCCCATCCCGGCCTGACCTACGCCACCGCGGGCACCGGCACGTCCATGCACCTGGCGGGCGCGATGTTCTCGCAGATGACGCAAACGGGCCTGACCCATGTGCCATACAAGGGCAGCAGCCCGGCCATCAACGACATGCTGGGCGGCCACGTGCAGGTGATGTTCGACAACCTCCCCGCCTCGCTGCCGCACATCCAGGGCGGCAAGCTGCGCGCGCTGGCGGTGGCCGGCAAGAGCCGCTCGCCAGCGCTGCCGAACGTGCCGACGCTGGCCGAGGCCGGCCTGGCGGGCTACGCCGTCGAGCCGTGGTTCGGCGTGTACGGCCCGGCAGGGCTACCCGCGCCGGTGGTGCAGGCACTCAATGCCGCCTTCATCGCGGCGCTGGGCAATGCGGACGTGAAGGACAAACTCGGGCAGGCGGGCTTCAACCCCAAGGGCTCGAGCGCGGCTGACCTGCAGTCGCTGACGCTGTCCGAGTACGAGAAGTTCGGCAAGGTCGCCAAGAGCGCCAGCATCTCGGTGGATTGAGCGCAGGCGGGGCTGCGCGCTTGCGGCGGAAGGATCGCCGGGGGCGCGCGGCTCCGCATCCATTACAATCCGGCTGCAACGGGCCCTCGCGCCCACTCCTGCCGACTACCCGCCATGAAGCAAGATCCGCGTTTCCCCAAGCTGTACATCCTCGATCACCCGCTGATCCAGCACAAGCTCTCCCATATGCGCGACAAGGACACCTCCACGCGCACGTTCCGCGAGCTGCTGCGGGAGATCACGCTGCTGATGGGCTATGAAATCACGCGCGACCTGCCGCTGACCACGCGCCGCATCGAGACGCCCTTGGTGGGGCTGGACGCGCCGGTGATCGCCGGCAAGAAACTCACCATCGTGCCGGTGCTGCGCGCCGGCGTGGGCATGAGCGACGGCCTGGTCGAGCTGATTCCCTCGGCCCGCATCGGCCATATCGGTGTCTACCGCGACGACCAGCACCGCCCGGTGGAATACCTGGTGCGCCTGCCCGACGTGGAAGACCGCAGCTTCATCCTGTGCGACCCGATGGTCGCCACCGGCTACTCCGCCGCGCATGCGGTGGATGTGCTCAAGCGCCGCGGCGTCAAGGATGATGCGATTACGTTCGTGGCGCTGGTGGCAGCGCCGGAAGGCGTGGAGGTGTTTCAGAAGGCACATCCGGGCGTCAAGCTCTTCGTGGCTTCGCTGGACAGCCACCTGGACGAGCACGCGTACATCATCCCCGGCCTCGGCGACGCGGGCGACCGCCTGTTCGGCACCAAGAACTGAGTTTTACTGCCCGCCCCGGGGCCAATCCCAGAATCCGGACCCAGTACGGACGCTGTCTGCGCCCGGCTTGACCGGCCTCAATCTCCCTGGCCCCAGCTCTCCCTAGACTATCGGCAGAGGCACACCGGACGGTGTGCCTCACCTGACCTGGGAGACCCACATGGCAGCCTTGAAGATCCTGTTTTCGACCCCCACCGGGCTGATGAGCCTGGCCGTCATCGCTTTCATCATCGGCATGGGCTGGTTCTTCACCCGGCTGTTCCTGCGCAAGATGCGGGAAGACGAGGCAGCGGCGCAACGCCGCTAAGAGGCAAGTCCCGCCCGCCGGCGTTATCGCCGACGGACCGGCTGGCCGATACCATGCTGTGGCTAGGGGCGGCGCTCCTACTTCTTCTTGCCCGAGCCCAGCAAGCTGCCCAACACGCCGCGAATCAGCTCGCGCCCGACCTGCGAGCCTACCGTGCGCGCGGCTGACTTGGCCATCGACTCCAGGATGGAATCGCCGCGCCCGGTCTTGCCCGTGCCCTTGGTCAGCCCGCCGAAGATCTCGCCCGCCTGGTCCAGCCAGCCGCCGCCCTGCGCGGGCGGGGCTTCGGGCTGGCCGGCCGTGGGCACGGGCGCGGGTGCGCCACTGCCGCCAGCGGCGGGAGCAGACCCAGGCGCGGCGGCACGGCCCTTGAGCTTCTCATAAGCCGACTCACGATCGATGGTCTGCTCATAGGTGCCGGCCACCAGCGAGTTCGCCAGCAACTGTTTGCGCTCGTCGTCGGTGATCGGACCGATCCGGCTGCCGGGCGCCAGCACCCAGGCGCGCTCCGTGATGCCGGGGATGCCCTTGGCGTCCAGCAACGACACCAGCGCCTCGCCCACGCCGAGCTCCCCGATGGCCTTTTCCAGGTCGAGCCCCGGCTTGGCCCGCATGGTGGTGGCCGCCACCTTGACGGCCTTCTGGTCACGTGGCGTGAAGGCGCGCAGCGCGTGCTGCACGCGGTTGCCGAGCTGGCCCAGCACGGTATCGGGGATGTCGACAGGATTCTGCGTAACGAAATACACGCCAACGCCCTTGGAGCGGATCAGCCGCACCACCTGCTCGATCTTGTCGAGCAGGGCCTTGGGCGCGTCGTTGAACAGCAGGTGCGCCTCGTCGAAAAAGAACACCAGCTTGGGCTTGTCAAGATCGCCCGCCTCGGGCAGTTTCTCGAACAGTTCCGACAGCAGCCAAAGCAGGAAAGTGGCGTAGAGCTTGGGCGAATTCAGCAGCTTGTCGGCGGCCAGGATATTCACCACGCCCTGCCCGTTCTCGGTCTGGATGAAGTCGTCCAGGTTGAGCATGGGTTCGCCGAAGAACACGTCGGCGCCTTGCGACTCCAGCGCCATCAGCCCGCGCTGGATGGCCCCGATCGAGGCCGCGGAGATATTGCCGTATTCGGTGGTGAACTGCCCGGCGTTGTCGCCCACGTACTGCAGCATGGCGCGCAGGTCCTTGGCGTCGAGCAGCAGCAGCCCGTTAGCGTCGGCGATGCGGAAAACCAGGTTGAGCACGCCCTGCTGGGTGTCGTTGAGTTCCAGCATGCGCGACAGCAGCAGCGGCCCCATATGGGAGACCGTGGCGCGCACGGGATGGCCCTTTTGCCCGAACACATCCCACAGGGTGGTGGGGCAAGCGCCCCACACCGGCTCGGGCAGGCCGAGCTCGGCCAGCCGGGCCTTGAGCTTGTCGGAAAGCTTGCCCGGCTGGGAAATGCCGGTCAGGTCACCTTTGACGTCGGCCATGAAGACCGGCACGCCCAGCCGGGAGAAACCCTGGGCCAGGCTTTGCAAGGTCACGGTCTTGCCGGTGCCGGTGGCGCCGGTGATCAGGCCGTGCCGGTTGCCCATCTCGGGCAGCAGGGCAAGTTCCAGCTCGGCGTTCTTGGCGATGATGATGGGTTCGGCCATGGTCTCTCTGGTTGGCAAGCCGCGCGGCGCTTTCGCCGCGACCGTCCCCGCCCTTCCCCGCGGCTCCCGTGATCGGGAGGCCAGCGGCGGCGGGGCCGCGTGATAAAATGCTGGGCTGATTATGCCAGCCCCCGAGGCCGGCTCACAGACACATAAACCACCCGGCGCGCCGCCAGCGAGCACCCGTTGCCCGCCCGGCACAGCCGGCGCGCAAAGCCAAGGCGCGCGCGTCAAACATTTTCCGCTTCGGAGAGAACCATGGCCGGTCACTCAAAATGGGCCAATATCAAACACAAGAAGGCCGCGGCTGACTCCAAGCGCGGCAAGGTCTGGACCCGCCTGATCAAGGAAATCACCGTCGCCGCGAAGCTCGGCGGCGCTGATCCCGACTCCAACCCGCGCCTGCGCCTGTCCATGGACAAGGCAATGGATGCGAACATGCCCAAGGACAACATCCAGCGCGCCATCCAGCGCGGCGTGGGTGGCCTGGAAGGCGTCAACTACGAAGAAATCCGCTACGAGGGCTACGGCCTTGCCGGCGCGGCGATCATCGTCGACTGCCTGACCGACAACCGTACCCGTACCGTCGCCGAAGTGCGCCATGCCTTCTCCAAGAACGGCGGCAACATGGGTGCGGAAGGCTCCGTGGCGTTCATGTTCACCCATTGCGGCCAGTTCCTGTTTGCCCCCGGCACGCCCGAGGACAAGCTGATGGAAGCCGCGCTGGAAGCCGGCGCCGACGACGTGGTCACCAACGACGACGGCTCGATCGAAGTGCTGTGCCCGCCCAATGATTTCGGCACGGTCAAGGCCGCGCTGGAAGCCGCGGGCTTCAAGGCCGAGATGGCCGACGTCACGATGAAGCCGCAGAACGAAGTCAGCTTCGTCGGCGACGACGCCATCAAGATGCAAAAGCTGCTCGACGCCCTGGAAAACCTGGACGACGTGCAGGAAGTCTTCACCAACGCGGTGATCGAGGAGTAAGGCGCGGATCGGGTAAGACCTCGCCTCACGGCGGCAGCGCGGTTCGATGAGCCATGGCTGCCGCTTTTCGCATTTCGCATGCGTCATTTTTTCTGGCAGTAGATCATGAAAGTATTGGTTGTCGGCTCGGGTGGTCGTGAACACGCGATGGCCTGGAAATTGGCCCAGTCGCCCAAGGTGCAGGTGGTGTACGTGGCGCCGGGCAACGGCGGCACCGCGCTCGACAAGCGGCTGCAGAACGTTCCCCTGACCGATCCGGAAGTGCTCGCCGCCTTCGCCGAGCGCGAAGGCGTGAGCTTCACGGTGGTCGGCCCCGAGGCGCCGCTGGCGGCCGGCATCGTCGATATCTTCCGTGCCAAGGGCCTGCGCATCTTCGGCCCGACGCAGGCGGCAGCCCAGCTGGAATCCTCCAAGGATTTCGCCAAGGCCTTCATGCAGCGCCACGGCATCCCGACCGCCGCCTACCAGACCTTCAACGACGCCGCCGCCGCGCACGCGTATATCGATGCGCAAGGCGCGCCGATCGTGATCAAGGCCGACGGCCTGGCCGCCGGCAAGGGCGTGGTGGTTGCCGCCACGCTGGAAGAAGCGCACGCCGCGGTCGACATGATGCTGGCCGACAACCGCCTCGGCGACGCCGGCGCACGCGTGGTGATCGAGGAATTCCTCGAGGGCGAAGAAGCCAGCTTCATCGTGCTGGTAGACGGCAAGAACGTCCTGGCACTCGCCACCAGCCAGGACCACAAGCGCCTGCTCGATCACGACGCCGGCCCCAATACCGGCGGCATGGGCGCGTACTCGCCGGCCCCGGTGGTCACGCCCGCGCTGCATGCCCGCGCGCTGCGCGAGATCATCATGCCGACCGTGCGTGGCATGGAAAAAGACGGCATCACCTACACCGGCTTCCTCTATGCCGGCCTGATGATCGACAGCGAAAGCAACCTGAAGACGCTGGAGTTCAACTGCCGCATGGGCGACCCGGAAACCCAGCCGATCCTGGCGCGCCTGAAGACCGACCTGGTCGATGTGATGGAGCACGCCGTCAACGGCAAGCTCGACGAGATCGAACTGGACTGGGACCGCCGCACCGCGCTGGGCGTGGTGATGGCCGCCTTTGGCTATCCCGATGCGCCGCGCAAGGGCGATGCCATTACCGGCATCCCGGCCGAGACCGACGACAGCGTGACCTTCCACGCCGGCACCACGCTCACGGACGGCACGCTGCTGACCACGGGCGGCCGCGTATTGTGCGTGGTCGGGCTGGCCGATACCGTCAAGGCGGCACAGCGCGCGGCTTATGGCGCGGCCGAGAAGATCCACTTCGACGGCATGCAGTACCGTACCGACATCGGCTACCGAGCCATCAAACGGTAAGGGACCGAGCTGCCCATGGCGCGCCCTGTGGTGCTCGCCGTACCCATGTACGGCTGCGCTCCTCGGACCCGCCATGGGCAGCTCGCTCCGGTTTCTTCGCCTTTTACGGCGGTTCATGCTGAATTTGCCGAATCCGGCCAGGCGTTGCCTCAGCCAGTACAATCATGACATCGCTATGACGGCCGGGCAGGTTGACTGACCTGCCCGGCCGTCACCGCTCCGGCTCACCCGCCCGCATACCATGATCGATTCCCAGGCAGTCCGTGCCTATCTGCTCGGTCTGCAAGACCGTATCACCGACGCTGTCGCCGCCATCGACGGCAAGGCGTTTTCGACCGATGCCTGGGAGAAACCGCCCACCGAGCGCCTGCGCGGCAGCGGCCGCACCCGTATCCTGGAAGGCGGCGCCGTGATGGAGCGGGCCGGCGTGGGCTTCTCGCATGTGCGGGGCGATGCGCTGCCGCCATCGGCGACCGCCAACCGGCCGGAGCTCGCCGGGCGGGGCTTCGAGGCAATGGGCGTGTCGCTGGTGTTCCACCCGCGCAACCCCTTTGTCCCCACCGTGCATATGAACGTGCGCTGCCTGATGGCGGTGAAGGAAGGCGCCGAGCCGGTGTGGTGGTTCGGCGGCGGCATGGACCTGACGCCGTACTACGGCAACGCTGGTGACTGCGCACACTTCCACGCCACCTGCCGCGACGCCCTCGCCCCCTATGGCGATGACCTCTACCCGCGTTTCAAGCAATGGTGCGACGAGTATTTCTTCCTCAAGCACCGCGGCGAAGCGCGCGGCATTGGCGGCATCTTCTTCGATGACTTCTCCGCGCTCGGCTTCGAGCGCAGCTTTGCCATGATGCAATCGGTTGGCGACGCCTTCCTGGACGCCTACCTGCCGATCCTGCAGGCGCGCAAGGACACGGCTTACGGCGAGCGCGAGCGCGAGTTCCAGGCCTACCGGCGCGGCCGCTATGTCGAGTTCAACCTGGTGTTCGACCGCGGCACGCACTTCGGGCTGCAATCGGGCGGCCGCAGCGAGTCGATCCTGATGTCGATGCCGCCGCTGGCCAGCTGGCGCTACGACTGGCAGCCGGAACCGGGCAGCGCGGAGGCCGCGCTGTACACGGACTTCCTGCCCGTGCGCGAGTGGGCCTGACGGCAACCCCATGGCACACGACATCGCACGATCGCTCACCGCCAACGCGGCAGACGCAGCAGGCTCGACCAAGAGCAAGCGCCCCTACCGCCTCGGCATTCTCGGCGGCACCTTCGATCCGCCCCACATCGGCCACGTGGCGCTCGCCCGCCTCTGCATCGAACATCTCGAACTCGACGAGCTGGTCTGGATCCCGACCGGCCAATCGTGGCAAAAGGGCGACGACGTCACCCCTGCAGCCGACCGCCTCGCCATGACCGAACTGGCCGCGCAGGCATTGTCCGACACCCGCGCGCTGGTCCATGCCAGCCGCATGGAAGTCGACCGCGCCRGCCCCAGCTACACCGTGGATACCGTGCATGAACTGCGCGAGCACTATGGCCCCGATGCCTCGCTGGCGTGGCTCATGGGCGCCGACCAGTTGCTGCGCCTGCACACCTGGCATGGCTGGCAAGAACTGTTCGCGCACGTCCATCTTTGCGTGGCGACGCGGCCCGGTTTCGACCTCGCGGAACTGGACGGTCCGGTGCGCCAGGAGCTCGCGCAACGGCGTGCGTCCACCGACCTGATACAATCCATGCCCTCCGGCCGCATGTGGATCGACCAGACGCTCGCCGTCGACCTCTCCTCCACCGCCCTACGCCAACGCCTGGCTGCCGGACAACCGGCAGATGACCAGCTGCCGTCCGGCGTGGCACACTACATCGCGAGCCGCGGCCTGTATCGGCCGACGCAGTCGGATCTGCCCATCCCGGCCCGCCCCCAAACCGATCTCAGCTGAACTGAAAAAAAGCACCATGGATATTCGCAAACTGCAACGCGCCATCGTCGACGGCCTCGAAGATGTCAAAGCGCAGGACATCAAGGTGTACGACACCACCCACCTGACTGAGCTGTTCGACCGGGTGGTGATCGCCAGCGGGAGCTCGAACCGCCAGACCAAGGCGCTGGCCGCCTCGGTCCGCGATACCGTCAAGGAAGCCGGCGGCCATATCGTTGCGGTGGAAGGGCTGGAAACGGGCGAATGGGTGCTGGTCGACTGCGGCGACGCCGTCGTCCACATCATGCAGCCGCAGCTGCGCATGTACTACAACCTGGAAGAACTCTGGGGTGACAAGCCGGTACGCCTGAAGCTGTCCACGGCCAAGAAGGGCCTGGCCAAGGCCAGCGAGCCGATCGACGGCGAAGATGAAGACGACGCCCCGGTCGTGCGCACCGCGCGCCGCGCCACCGGCCTGCGCCCGGCATTGGCCCGTCTGCCCGAAGGCATGAAAGAGCCTTCGCCGCCGCTTGGCCACGAAGATACGGACCCGGACGCCATCGCCACCAACCGCGCCCCGACCGTGCAAAAACGCCTGACTAGCGCGCTGGGCTCGGCACCGGCACGCAAGGCACCGGCCAAGACGGCCGCGCCGCGCAAGACCGCAGCCGGCACCGGCGTGGCACGCAAGACCGCCACCAAGACGGCTGCGACCAAGACTGCCGCCAAGGCGCCGGCCAAGACGGCGGCCGCCAAGGCACCGGTCGCGCGCAAGCGCACCACCCGCTCGGCCTGAGCCGGACCGGTCCGCTTCCCGCCATGCAGTTGCTGATCGTGGCCGTTGGCCACAAGATGCCCGGCTGGATCGAAACCGGATTCGCGGAGTACGCGAAGCGCATGCCGCCCGAGCTGCGCATCGAGCTGCGCGAGATCAAGCCCGAGACGCGCTCGTCGAGCAATAACGCCACCACCGTGATGCAACGCGAGGCGGCCCGCATCGAGGCAGCGCTGCCCAAGCAATGCCGCATCGTGGCGCTGGACGAGCGCGGGCGCGACCTCACCACGGTGCAGCTCGCCACCCAGCTGGGCGACTGGCAGCGCGAAGGCGGCGATGTCGCCTTCCTGATCGGCGGCGCCGACGGCCTCGATCCCGCCCTGAAGGCTCGCGCGCAAACCCTGCTGCGCCTGTCCAGCCTGACCATGCCGCATGGCATGGTGCGCGTGCTGCTGGCTGAGCAGCTCTATCGCGCCTGGTCGGTCACGCAGAACCACCCCTACCACCGCGCCTGAAACCAGGCGCGCCCGTGTCGCGCACCGGGCGAGGCCAAGGGTACAATGCGACCGAAGCGGCGCATGCGCTGCAGCCGCATTTGGCATGCCCTACCCCCACTGCCCTGCCGTGACCCATACCTTCCTCTATCTCGCCTCCCAGAGCCCGCGCCGGCGCGAGTTGCTGACCCAGCTTGGCGTTGCCTACGAACTGCTGCTGGCCGACGACGACGAAAACGCCGAGGCGCTGGAAGTCGTGCTGCCGGGTGAAAGCCCGGACGACTACGTGCAGCGCGTATGCGCGCTCAAGGCCGAAGCCGCGCTGCGCCGGCGCGAGCGGCGCGCCCTGCCCGACGCCCCCATCCTGACCTCGGACACCACCGTCTGCCTGGACGGCGAAATCCTCGGCAAGCCCGCCGACGATGCCGATGCCGCCCGCATGCTGGGCGCCCTGTCCGGGCGCACCCACCGCGTGCTGACCGCGGTAACCGTGGTTTGCGCGCTCGGTCAGCGCCACGCGCTGTCGGTTTCCGAGGTGAGCTTTCGCACCATGACCGCCGACGAGATTGCCGCCTACGTTGCCAGTGGTGAACCGGCCGGCAAGGCCGGTGCCTATGGCATCCAGGGCCGCGCCGCCGAGTTCGTCGAGCGAATCGACGGCAGCTATTCGGGTATCATGGGTTTGCCCCTGTTCGAGACGGCTTCGCTGCTCAGACAGGCCCATCTGCGGTTCTGAAAACCCCGCCGCCGCCCATCCGCTCGCGCTTCAAGCTGCTGCCACCCTGGCCACGGCAGCGCCCGCGGGAAGCATGGCAGCACACTGCGGACAACCACCTGGCCGGTCAGCCGGCGACGAGTTTCATCCACTATGACTGAAGACATCCTCGTCAACATCACACCGCAGGAAACACGCGTGGCCATCGTGCAGCAGGCCGCCGTGCAGGAACTCCACGTCGAGCGCACGCTGTCGCGCGGGCTCGTCGGCAATATCTACCTCGGCAAGGTCGTGCGCGTGCTGCCCGGCATGCAGTCCGCCTTCATCGATATCGGGCTGGAGCGTGCCGCCTTCCTCCACGTCGCCGACATCTGGCACCCGCGCGACCCGGACAAGAACGCCAACGCCGCGCCGCTTGCCATCGAGAAGACACTCTACGAAGGCCAGGCCCTGATGGTCCAGGTCATCAAGGACCCGATCGGCACCAAGGGCGCGCGGCTGTCCACGCAGGTCAGCATTGCCGGGCGCACCCTGGTCTACCTGCCGCAGGACCCGCACATCGGCATCTCCCAGCGCATCGAGGGCGAGGTCGACCGCGAAGCCCTGCGCGCCCGCGTGCAAGGGCTGGTACCGGCAGATGAGCGCGGCGGCTTCATCGTGCGCACCATCGCCGAGGAATCCAGCAACGAAGAACTCGGCAACGACATTGCCTACCTGCGCAAGATCTGGGCTTCGATCCGCCAGAACGCCACCACGCTGCCCGCACCCAACCTGCTTTACCAGGACCTCAACCTGGCCCAGCGCGTGCTGCGCGACTTCGTCAACGATGCCACCAACGTGATCCAGGTGGACTCGCGCGAGAACTTCCAGAAGCTGGTCGAGTTCGCCCAGGAGTACACCCCCGCGGTGCTGCCACGCTTGTCTCACTACACCGGCGAGCGCCCCGTCTTCGACCTCTTCAATATCGACGCCGAGATCGAGAAGGCGCTGTCGCGCCGGGTCGACCTGAAGTCCGGCGGCTACCTGATGATCGACCAGACGGAGGCCATGACCACCATCGACGTCAACACCGGTGGCTACGTCGGCGCGCGCAACTTCGACGACACGATCTTCAAGACCAACCTGGAAGCGGCGCATACGATTGCGCGCCAGCTGCGGCTGCGCAACCTGGGCGGCATCATCATCATCGATTTCATCGATATGGAAAACACCGAGCACCGCGACCAGGTGCTCTCGGAACTCAAGCGCGCGCTGTCGCGCGACCGCACCCGCATCACCGTCAACAGCTTCTCGCAGCTCGGGCTGGTGGAGATGACCCGCAAGCGCACGCGCGAGTCTCTCGCGCACGTGCTGTGCGAGCAGTGCCCCGTGTGCACGGGCAAGGGCCAGGTCAAGACGCCGCGCACGGTCTGCTACGACATCCTGCGCGAGATCATGCGCGAATCGCGCCAGTTCAACCCGCGTGAGTTCCGCATCCTTGGCTCGCAGCACGTGATCGATTTGTTCCTGGAGGAAGAAAGCCAGCATCTGGCCATGCTCGGCGACTTCATCGGCAAGCCAATCTCGCTGCAGGTGGAATCGACGTTCCACCAGGAACAGTACGACATCATTTTGATGTGATCAGGAACGGCATCAGGCACCCTCATTCAGGAATCCCCGGATCAAGCGCACCAGGTTGTCCTCCAGTTCAGGATCGGCCAGCAAGGTTTCGTCCGCCGCCAGCGCGCTGCGCATCACACCCATGACGGCCTGCGTCAGGACGAAGGCGGCCATCGGCCGCATGACAAGCGCGCGGTTCTCGGCGTCCACGGCGTGGCCCGAACTGAGCCACTGCGCGACCTGCGCCGCGGAGCCTTCCAGCGCCTGCCTGCTGCCCGAGGCCAGCGCTACCTCCAGCAAGAGCTTGCGCACGCGGTGACGGCCGCCAAATGCACTTAGCAATGCACGCACCAATAGCCTGGCGCGCGCCGTGGGGGCGGGCGTGCCGGGCGTGCTGAGCAAGAGGCCCAGGCGCCCCATCACGCTCTCGATCTCCCGGCGCCCCAGTGCTTCCATCACTTCCTGCTTGTTCGAGAAATACTGGTAGAGCGTGCCGATGCTGATGCCGGCCACCTCGGCGATCCGGTTGGTGCTCAAACTCTCCAGCCCCTCCTTGTCCAGGAGGCGGATGGTCGACTCAAATATGAGTTCCAGCTTCTCCAGGGACCGCGCTTGCATCGGCCGGCGCCGCTTCGGACCGTTGTCTTCAGGGGTTTGCAAGGTCATGGCGTGGACTCCGGAACGCGAGTAAGCAAACCTGATACTAGCTCATATAATCATCCGCATACTATCCCCTTCATGCTCCGGGAGCGGTCATGACCCGTCTGGAAATCCTTCAGCTCTATGCCTTGCCGGTGGTGGTCGGCGCGTCCCTGATGGAAGCGCTGGTGCTGCACTGGCGCAAGCCCGGCACGTTCGACTGGCACGAGGCGTGGCTGTCGCTGGTAGACCTGGCCGGGCGCAAGATCCTGGTCTTCCTGCCCTTGTCGCTGGCGGCGCCCATATTCGCGCTAGCCTGGGAACACCGCTTGCAAACCATCGTGCTCAACAGCTGGCTACTGGGCGTGGCCTTGTTCATCGGCCAGGAGTTCTGCTACTACTGGTACCATCGCGCGGCGCACCGCGTGCGCTTCTTCTGGGCCACGCACGCCGTCCATCACTCGCCTAACCAGCTCACCTTGTCGACGGCTTACCGCCTTGGCTGGACCGGCAAGCTGACAGGCACCACGCTGTTTTTCACGCCCCTGGTGTGGCTGGGCTTTCCGCCCGAGGTGGTGATCGCGACCTTGTCGCTGAACCTGCTCTATCAATTCTGGATTCACGCGACCTGGATCCCGCGGCTCGGCTGGCTGGAATATGTCCTGAATACGCCGTCCGCGCATCGGGTTCATCACGCCGCCAATATCGAATACCTGGATGCCAACTTCGGCGGTGTGCTGATCGTCTTCGACAGGCTCTTCGGCACCTACGTGGCAGAGCGCGACGACGTGCCGTGCCGCTATGGGCTGGTCACCCCGATGCGCTCGCGCAATCCGCTGCGTGTCGAGTTCCAGCAGTGGCTCGACCTTGGACAGGACCTGGCGCAAGCACGCAGCCTGGGTGCGATGCTCGGCTTTCTCTTCCTGCCGCCCGGCTGGCGCCCCGACGGACAGGGCCACACCACTGAAGCGCTTCGCCGTCAGCTCGCGCTTGCCGGTCCCCTTGCCTCGGAGGGCAGCGGCGCCGCGCCGAAGTAGCGAGAGCGGTGCGCGTCCGCACGCTTTCCTCTCGCCTTCCTTGCCCCATCCTCTATAAATATGGAGACAGGTGGCCGCATTCAGATTGCCTCGCGGGCACCGGGCGCAAGGAGTCACCATGAAGAAGAAGCGCTTGCTGTTGTGGCCGGTAGCTGCCGCATTGGCGGCATGCACGGTGACATTGCCTCCCCCCTCCCCGCCGGCTGCGCGCGTACCCGAGACAAAAAAGGCCCCCGCCCCCGTGGCGCGGGAACGCCCCACGCCTATTCCCCCTCACGACATCGATATCGCCGCCGATTGCCAGCGCACGGAGGAAGACGGCTTTCGCGAGGATGCCCATATGCGGGTGGCCAGCAACGATGTGCGCAGCCTGAGCTGGAAGCTGTGGGTGGGCCGGCATGGCTCCTGCCACTTCGATCTCACCGAGTTCCGCCAGGTGCGCAAGACCCCGCATATCGAACTGCAGGCGATCGATGGCAGCGGCTGCACGCTGATGGTCTGGCAGGACCCGCGGCGCGTCACGCTGGCTCATGCGCATTGCGAGCAGCATTGCACCCCGGGTATCTACGAGCAGGCGTGGCCGGTGCTGTTCGATCCGCGCAGCGGCACATGCGCGCAGATCCGCTAGCGCTGCCGGGCTGTTGACGGCAAGCGCGGCTCAGCGCTCGCGCAGGCGCGCGGCCGCGCGCGTCAGCGGCTTGGCCAGCACGGTGGTGGCCAGCGCCATCAGCAGCAGGCCGGAGAAGGCCGTCATGCCGATCAGCCCGGCCTCGAACAAGATTCCCAGCACGACCACTTCCATCAGCCCCTTGGTCTGGACCAGCGCGCCCAGCATCCAGGCCTCGCGCCGTGGCAGGCCGGCCAGGCGCGCCGGCAATGCGGTTCCGACCACCTTGCCGGCCACCGCGACCATGGTGCTCAGGCCGAACACCAAAAGCGTCGCCTGACCGCCGATGGCGATGTCGGTACGCAGCCCGGTCATCAGGAAAAAGAACGGCATCAGGACCACCACGGTGGCGGGCTCGAGCTGGCGCCGGAGCTCGCCGGCCGCATCGCGCGGCAGCACGACGCCAGCGAGAAAACCACCGAGGATGTAGTGCAGGCCAATCGATTCGGAAATCAGCGCCGAGCCGAAGATCAGCACCGCGACCAGCGCCAGGCGCGCGTCGTTGGCGGCCATCCGCGGCAGCATGCGCGCCAGCAGCGGGCGCACCAGCCACAGCATCGCACCGACGTAGGCAAGGCCCAGGCAAGCCAGCCGCAGGAAGTCATAGGTGGAGGAGCGGCCCGCGCTGGCGAGAATGGCCGACAGCACCAGCCAGATGGCCGCATCGCTGAAGGCGGCGCAGCCGACCGCCAGCTGGCCGGGCACGGAGTCGGACAGCTTCATTTCCCGCAGGATGGCCCCCAGTACCGGCAGCGCCGTCACCGCCATGGAAACCCCCACGGCGAAAGCGAATTGCCAGGCGGATGCCGCATGCCCTACGGCACCCGGCGTGGCATAGGCCAGCCAGGCGCCGGCTGCCGTGCCGAGCGCGAACGGCACCAGCACGCTGCCCAGCGCGGCCGCCATCGCTATGCGCCGTATCCCTGGCTGCTGCGCGCCGCTGATGTGCAAGCCGGAGAGAAAGGCAAACAGCACCACCGCCAGCCATTGCAGCCCGGAGAGCGCGGATAGCTGCGCCGGCCCGAACAGGGCCTGCCAGCCTTGCGGCCACAGCGCGCCAAGCAGGGACGGCCCAAGCAGGATGCCGCCCACGATCTGCATGGCCACTAGCGGCACGATGCTGCCGATGCGCAGCCCGCGCCACAGGATGAACGGTGTACCGACCACCAGGCAGGCCTGGGCAAAGAAGAGCGAGACGGGATTCAAGGCGACGGGCAGATCGAGAGAAATGGAACAAGGAGGTGGGCGCGCCGGGCGCCCACCGGGTGTGCATCCAGAGGCGCTACTTAGCCTTCGGCACGCGCCCCATCAGGTAGAACTCTTCGTTCGGCCGCATGCTGATGGTGTTCGCCATGCGGTTGGACAGGCCGAAGAAGGCGGTGATGGCCGCGATATCCCAGGCGTCCTCGTGGCTGAACCCATGCTTGGCCAACGCCGCGAAATCGGCATCGCCAACCTCGGCCGAGGCCTCGCAGACCTTGAGGGCGAAGTCGAGCATGGCGCGCTGGCGCGGCGTGATGTCGGCCTTGCGGTAGTTGACGGCCACCTGGTCGGCCAGCGTCGGCTTTTTCTCGTAGATGCGCAGGATGGCGCCGTGCGCCACCACGCAGTACAGGCACTGGTTGGCGCCCGAAGTGGCTACCACGATCATCTCGCGCTCGCCCTTGGAGAGGCCGCCCTCCTTGAGCATCAGCGCGTCGTGGTAGGCAAAGAAGGCGCGGAACTCATCCGGCCGGTGGGCCAGCGTCAGGAACACGTTCGGCACGAAGCCGGCCTTGTCCTGGACTTCCAGGATGCGAGCCCGGATGTCCTCGGGCAGGTCAGCGATGGCGGGAACCGGGTAACGGCTCAGTGGCGGCGATGCGGTCATCGTGGTCTCCTTCGGGGGTGCGCCCCTCTTTGCACTGCGCATGAACCGCCCGCGCTAGCTGCCGCGGGCAGCGGGAATCTGGCCGGCTGCGCCGGCTTACTGGGTGGCGAACTGGATCCTGTGCAGCCCGGCGTAGAGTCCCTCGGCCGAGAGCAGTTCGTCGTGGGTGCCATGCTCCGCCACCCGCCCGTGGTCGAGCACCACGATGCGATCGGCGTTCTCGATGGTGGACAGGCGGTGTGCGATGACCAGCGTGGTTCGGCCAACCATCAGGGCTTCCAGTGCGGCCTGCACCTGGCGCTCCGATTCGGAGTCGAGCGCCGAGGTCGCTTCGTCGAGAATCAGGATCGGCGCGTCCTTGTACAGCGCGCGCGCGATCGCCATGCGCTGGCGCTGCCCGCCGGACAGCTTCATGCCGTTGTCGCCGATATTGGTCTCGAGCCCTTGCGGCAGTCCCTTGATCACATCGGTCAGGTAAGCGGCGGCAAGCGCGCGCTCGACGCGCGCCATGTCGATTTCGGCCGCCGGATGCACGCCATAGGCCACGTTGGCGGCAACCGTGTCGTTGAACAGCACCACGTCCTGGCTGACAAAGGCAATCTGGCGGCGCAGGTCATGCAGCGAGAACGCGTCGATGGTCTTTCCGTCCAGCAGGATGCGGCCCTCGGTCGGGTCGAAGAAGCGCGGCACCAGGTTGACCAGCGTGGTCTTGCCGCTGCCCGACGGCCCCACCAGCGCCACGACTTCACCGGCGCTGACGTTGAAGTTGATGTTGTCCAATGCCGGGCGGGCGGCCTCGCCGTAGCGGAAGCCCACCTTCTCGAACACCAGTTCGCCACGCGCGCGCTCGAGCGGCAGGCCGCCGTCCTGCGGCTCGATCGGCTCGTCGATCAGTCCGAAGATCATCTCGGCCGCGGTCAGGCCGCGCTGCAGCGGCTGGTTCAGGTCGGTCAGGTGCTTGAGCGGCGAGACCAGCAGCAGCATCGCCATCACAAAGCCGGTGAAGCTGCCCACCGTGGTGTGGTTGGTCTGCGACTGGATCATCGCTATGGTGAGGATGACAGACAGCGCCAGCGCCGCCAGGAATGCCGTGACGGGCTGGTTCAGCCCGCCTGCCACCGCCATGCGCATGGAATAGCCACGCAGGCGCTCGGCCATGGCCGCGAAACGCGACGTCTCATAAGCCTCGCCGCCATGCAGCTTGACCACCTTGTAGCCACCAGCGGCCTCCTCGACCACGTAGGCCGCGGTGTTGGTCAGCGCCTGGTGATCGCGATTAAGGCGCCGCAGACGGCGATTGACCTTGGCCATGACGAAACCGATCACCGGCAGGATCACCGCCACCACCAGCGTCAGGCTCCAGTTGGTATAGAACAGGTAGACCAGCAGCGCCAACACGGTGAGCGAATCGCGCACCAGGGTGATCAGCACGCCGGTCAGGATCTGCATGACCTGGTTGACCTCGAAGATCACCGCATTGATCAGCGAGGCCGCAGTATTGCGGTGGTAGAACAGCGCGGGCGCATGCAGCATGCGCTCGAACATCTGCATACGCATTTTCAGCAGCACCCGGTTGGAGATCAGGGCTAGCAGGTAGCCGGAGGCGAACTGCGCCACCCCGCGTATCAGTGCCACGCCAACCAGCAGGGCCGGCACGTGCCAGAGCTTGCCGGCATATGCGCCGCCGAAACCGTTGTCGAGCAGGTCATTGACGACCTTGGGCATGATCCCTTCGGCGCCAGCCACAGCCGCCATCGCGATAATGGCAACGATGAAGACGCGCATTTCCGGACGCAGGTAGGACCAGACTCGCTTCAGGGTGTCGGCTTCCTGTGCCGGGGGCGCATTTTGTTCTTGGACTTTCACGTTTTCTCCACCCCGTCGGCGCGGGGATACTTTGCTTGTACCGCGGCCAGCCCGAGCAACAGCCCGATGATGCCGGCATAAAAAACAATATTTGCCTGGTGCGCCATCGTCACCTGGGTCAGGCCGCTGATCAGGCTGGCCATGACGACGCCGATGCCGGAAGCGCACACGCTGACCCCAAGTGAATTGGCATTGCGGCAGCATACGCGCAGCAGCCGCCAGAACAGGACGCCAGGAACCAGGAACAAGCCCAGCAATGCCAGCATGCCTGGCATGCCCATTGTCGCTGCCGCCTCGAGCACATCGTTGTGCGCATGCTCAAGAGTGCAAACGTCAGACGACCCATGCTCCTTGCAGAAGATGGAAGCTTGGGGAATCCGCGCGAACTGTCCGACCCCGACGCCAAGCCAGGGATGCAAGTGGATCGATTCCACCGCCATTTGCCAGAGCTTCAGCCGTGCCCCTACCGAAGTCTCGGTATTCCCCTGCTGGAACTGCTCCCACTGTCCCCGCACAAGGTCAACCCGCTGCGCGACGGGGCTGCCAGGCGCCAGATAGAGTCCCGCAGCCAAGGCAGCGATGAGCGCCACGGCGCCAAAGAACTTCGCCGGCCTCATGCTCGGGTAACGAACAAAGAGCAGCGGGATCATCGTGATACACAATGCCAGCCACGCTCCGCGCGTGCCATTCACAATCAGCACCAAACCGGCGAGCGCCAGATCCAGCCAGGCAAGCAGATGCGCGTTGCGGCTGATCCCAGGCCGCACGAAACCAATCAACCCCAATGCGGCAACCATGTTCCCAAACGCGATGGCCTGGGTCCAGGCCGACGGCCGTGGATCGTCGAGAACCCAGCGCTGGAACAGGACAATCACCAGGCTCATCGCCAAAGCGATTGTGATGCCACTCCAGAGCCGCCGCGGGTCTGGCGCGAGCTTGAGGATAACCAGGCATGTCACCAACAACAGGAGAATGCGAGAAGGGTTATCCATCACGTTCCAGGGGACGAGGAAATAGAGCTTGGAACCCAGGAAGACAAGCACCAAAGCTAGAATAGCGAGCCCGATGGGGTACAGCGTGGCGCGATACTGCGCAAACATGGGCCCCAAGCCGCGATGGACAATCAGCGCCAGCAGCAAGATAGCGCCCAGGAAAATACCGGCGCCTTTCGGCACGCAGAGCAGCAGGATTGGAAATGCCAGAACTAGCGCATTGGTAAAAGCAGTCACTTTTCCGGCACGAAACATCATAAACAAGCTCTATGAAAATCTCAGTCGTACTGATTACAAAAAACGAGGCACACAACATCCGGGAGTGCCTGGAAAGCGTGTCCTGGTGCGACCGCGCGATTATAGTGGATTCAGGTAGCCGGGACGGCACGGTCGAGCTGGCCCGGAGCCTGGGCGCGGAGGTCTTCGAAACCGAGCACTGGCCTGGCTTCGGCGCCCAGAAAAACCTGGCGCTATCCAAGGCCAACGGCGACTGGATCTTCTCCATCGACGCGGACGAACGGGTCACCCCCGAGCTGCGCGACGAGATTCTCGCCGCAGTGGCGTCTGGCCAGTCCGATGCGTACGAGGTACCTAGGCTGTCGCGCTTTTGCGGCCGCTTCATCCGCCACGGCGGCTGGTACCCCGACTACGTCACACGGCTGTTCCGCCGTGGTCACGCCCGCTTCACCGACGATCTCGTACATGAGCGCGTGATAGCCGATGCACCAGTTGGCAGGCTCAATTCGCCGTTGCTGCATTACACCTACGACGATTTCTCGCAGGTGCTGCAAAAGATCGACAAATACTCCAGCCTCGGCGCCCAGCAGGGCTTCGCGCGCGGCAAGACGGCGTCGCCCGCCAGCGCCGTGCTGCATGGCGCCTGGGCGTTCCTGCGCACCTACCTGCTGCGCCGCGGTTTCCTGGACGGCGCGCAGGGGCTCGGTGTGGCGCTGATGAATGGCCAGGCCAGCTACTACAAGTACATCAAGCTATGGTACCTGCAGCAGGAGAGCGAGCAGCAGGCGCCCCCACGGTAGGGGCTGCCGCCCCTGCCTGAGGCAAGCCCAGCAAGTCCTCGACGCAAGCGCTGAAGGCCGCCGAGGTGGGGCCAAAGCCCATCTGCTCGATGTGGACGGCCGCATAGGCCAGCAGCCGGGCGCGCAGCGGCGCGTCCTCGAGCCCGCGACGAATCGCCTCCGCCAGCGCGGGCACATCGCCAACCGGCGTCAGCAGGCCGGCCTTGCCTTCGGCCAGGATCTCGCGCGGGCCCACCGGGCAATTGGTGCTCACCACCAACTGGCCCAGCGCCATGCCTTCAAGAAGCACATTGGGCAGCCCTTCCATCTTGGAGCTGAACGCCATCAGCCGCGCATGATGGATCCATGCATAAGGATTGGCCTGAAAACCGGCAAAGCTGACACGCTCGCTGATGCCGAGCTCGCGCGCGAGCGCTTCGAGCCGGCCGCGCGAAGCGCCGTCGCCCACCAGCACCAGCCGCTCGCACAAGCCCGTGCCCCTGACCAGCGCCGCGTAGGCCCGCAGCAGCGTGGTGAAATCCTTCTGGCTTTCTTCCAGCCGCCCCACCGAAACAATGTAGGGATGCGCCGGCGGCGTGAACGGCGCCTTGCCGAGCGCGCGGATGCGATCGAGGTCGGTAGCGTTGTACAGGCGGATGAATTTGTCGGCGGCCTCGGGAATCAGCGCCCGCGCGTCAGCCAGCATGCTGTCGTTGAGCACCACGATGCGGTCATAGTGCTCGCGGCACTGGCGTCGCAGCTTGCGCAGCTTGCGGCGGTTCTCGCGCTCCAGGTGTGCCACGCTGAAATGCTGGTAGCCGATCATCGGGACCGGCAGGCGACCGGTCAGCCGCGACAGCGACATGTCGTAGTCGATCACCAGGTCATAGTTCCGCGCGATGCCGCGAAAGCGCCGGTTGACCAGCGGCTTGCGCAGCGGCGGCAACAGCACTTCCTCGTATATCTTGCCCAACGGGCCCAGCTTGCCGGCTTTCTTCAATTGCCGGCAGCGCGAGAGCCAGGCCTCCGGCGCGAGGATATGGATCTTGACGTCCGGCGGCAGCATGGCGCGGAAATGCGTTTCCAGCGCYTCGGTCGGATAGGTCAGCGTCAGGCCGATCTCGAAGCGCTCTCGATCCAGCGAGGCCAGCAGCGACACCAGCGAGGTCTCGATGCCGCCGCGCAGGAAGTGGGTCAGGTGGAAGAGGATGCGTTGCTTGGCCATGCGGGGCTTGTGTAATCCATGAAAAGACGGGATGGACGGCAGCAATGCCGGTCGGGGCGGCGCCATGCCGGTACCGCCCCGCCGGCAAGCCCCGGGTCAGCCGTAGAGCATGCGGACGTTCTCGCCGGACAGGGCCGCGCGGAAGCTTGCCAGGGCATCGTCGGATGGCGTGACCAGCCACTGCCGCCCCAGTTCCGCCTCGCAGCGAGCGCCGGTGGTGGCGTAACTCACGCGCACCGGCACGCCTGGCGCATTGGCCACACTCGCCAGGTAGGGCGTGAGCAACTCGCGCAGCAGTTCCGTGGAAGCATTGCCGTTGAACGCCAGGCCGACCGCCTCGGCGTACTTGGCGCGCGCCGCCACCAGGTCCATCACCGATTCAGCGGTGAAGCGCACGCCACCGGTAAAGGTGTCGTGACGGGCGTTGCCTTGCACGATCACCATCTCGTCCTCGCGGAACATATGGCGGTTGGCATCGAACAATTCGTTGAACACCGTCATCTCGACCTGCCCGGTACCGTCGTCAAGCAAGACAATCAGCATCTTGCCGCGCTGCGTCATCTGGGTGCGCATGCCGGTGATGACACCAGCGATGACCTTGCCACGCACGTCGCGGCCGTAGCCGCCGCCATTGCCTTGCACTTCCTTTTCCAGGCCGGCCAGCGTGCCCTTGAGGAAGCGGCCGACTTCGTCCCGGTAGGCGTCGAACAGGTGGCCGGAGAAGTAGTAGCCCAGCGCCTGCTTTTCTTCCTGCAGCATGCGCTTGGGCGCCCAGGCCGGCTCGTCAACCAGCGCGGGGCGGTGCGATTCGCCGGCGTCGGCCATCAGGTCAAACAGCGACACCTGGTTGGCCGACTCGGCCTTCTGCTCGGCGGCTTCCATGGCACGCGACACCGAGGCCAGCAACTGGCCGCGATTGGCGTTGAGGCTGTCGAAGGCGCCGGCGCGAATCAGCGCCTCGATGGTGCGGCGGTTGACCTGGCGGCGGTCAACGCGCTCGCAGAAATCGAACAGGTCGGCGAAGGGCTTTTCCTCGCGGGCGCGCAGGATGTCCTCGATGGCGCCCTGCCCCGAGCCCTTGATGCCGCCAAGGCCGTAGCGGATGGTCTTGGCATCGGTCGGCGCGAAGCGGTATTCGCTGGCGTTGACGTCAGGCGGCAGCACCTGGAGCTTGTTGAGCTTGCAATCGTCAAAGAGGATCTTGACCTTGTCGGTGTCGTCCATGGCGAGCGACATATTCGCTGCCATGAACGCGGCTGGGTGGTGCGCCTTGAGCCAGGCCGTGTAGTAGGCCAGCAATGCGTAAGCGGCCGCGTGCGATTTGTTGAAGCCGTAGCCCGCGAACTTTTCCATCAGGTCGAAGGTGTCGTCCGCCTTCTCGGCGGTCAGGCCGTTCTTGGCCGCACCCTCGCGGAACAGCTCGCGGTGCTGGGCCATTTCCTCGGCCTTCTTCTTGCCCATGGCGCGGCGCAGCAAGTCGGCGCCGCCCAGCGAGTAGCCGCCGATGATCTGCGCCATCTGCATCACCTGCTCCTGGTAGACCATGATGCCATAGGTCTCCTTGAGCACCGGCTCGACGCGCGGGTCCGGGTACTCCACCTTCTCGCGGCCGTGCTTACGGGCGCAGAAGCTGGGGATCAGGTCCATCGGGCCCGGGCGGTAGAGTGCCACCAGCGCGATGATGTCCTCAAAGCGGTCAGGCTTGGCGTCCTTCAGCATGCCCTGCATGCCGCGGCTTTCCAGCTGGAACACGGCGACCGTGTTGGCCGTCTTGAGGATGTCGAATGCCTTGCTGTCGTCGAGCGGGATGTGGCTGCAGTTCCAGTCCGCCATGGACGGATCGAGCCTGCGGATATAGCGCTCGGCCCAGTCCAGGATGGTCAGCGTGGTCAGGCCCAAGAAGTCGAACTTGACCAGGCCGGCGGCTTCCACGTCGTCCTTGTCGTACTGGCTGACCACACCGCTCATGCCGTCGTTTTGCGCACCCTGGGTGTAGAGCGGGCAGAAATCCGTCAGCTTGCCCGGGGCGATCAGCACGCCGCCGGCGTGCATGCCGACGTTACGGGTCATGCCTTCCACGCGCTGTGCCAGCTCGAGCAGCTGGCGCACTTCTTCTTCGTTCTTCTCGCGCTCGGTCAGGAGCGGCTCTTCCTTCTTGGCTTCCTCGATGGTGACGAGCTTGCCCGGCTTGAAAGGAATCAGCTTGGCGATGCCGTCGACAAAGCCATAGCCCAGGTCGAGCACGCGGCCCACGTCGCGCACCGCGGCCTTAGCGGCCATGGTGCCGAAGGTGGCGATCTGCGATACCGCGGCGTGGCCGTACTTCTCCTTCACGTACGTGATAACGCGATCGCGTCCCTGCTGGCAGAAGTCGATGTCGAAGTCAGGCATCGAAACCCGTTCCGGGTTCAGGAACCGCTCGAACAGCAGCGCGTACTTGAGCGGGTCCAGATCGGTAATACCGAGCGCATAGGCCACCAGCGAACCAGCGCCGGAGCCCCGTCCCGGCCCGACCGGCACGCCGTTGTTCTTAGCCCAGTTGATAAAGTCCGCCACGATCAGGAAGTAGCCGGGGAAGCCCATCTTGATGATGGTGCCGGTCTCGAACTCCAGCCTCGCGTAGTACTCGGGGCGCTTGGCCTCGCGCAAGGCTTCGTCGGGGAACAGCACCGTCATGCGCTTTTCCAGGCCTTCCTTGGCCAGGTGCACGAGGTAGTCGTCGAGCGACATGCCGTCGGGCGTTGGAAACAGCGGCAGGCGCGGCTTGCCCAGTTCCAGCGTCAGGTTGCAGCGGCGCGCAATCTGCACCGCGTTTTCCAGCGCGGACGGGATGTCGGCGAACAGCGCGCACATCTCGTCCTGGGTCTTGAAATACTGGTCGGTGGTGAAGCGCCGCACGCGGCGGGGGTTCGCCAGCAACTCCCCTTCGGCGATGCAGGTGCGAGCCTCGTGCGCGGTGAAATCGTCGGGCGTCATGAACTGCACCGGGTGCGTCGCCACCACCGGCAAGCCCATCCTGGCCGCCAGCTGCACCGCCTGCTGCACATAGGCATCGGTACCGGGCAGGCCTGCGCGCTGCAGCTCGATATAGAAGCGCTGCGGGAACACCTTTGCCCAATGCGCGGCGGCCTGCGCCGCGGCCGCATCGTTGCCATTGGCCAGCGCCATGCCGATGTCGCCGCCCATCGCGCCAGACAGCGCAATCAGGCCGGTGGCCAGTGGCTGGCCCTCTTCGCCGGCTTCGTCGAACCAGGCAGGGTCGATCTCGGCGCGGCCGCGGTACTGGTTGGAAAGCCACGCGCGCGACAGCAGCACGCAGAGATTGAGGTAGCCAATCCGGTCCCGGACCAGCAGCAGCAAGCGCGTCGGCTTGTCGCGATCGTCGGCGTTAGTCAGCCAGACGTCGGCGCCGACCACGGGCTTGACGCCGCCGCCGCGCGCTTCCTTGTAGAAGCGGATCAGGCCGAAGGCATTGGCCAGGTCGGTCAGGGCGAGTGCGCCCATGCCATCGGCGGCCGCAGCCTTGACGGCATCGTCCAGGCGCACGATGCCGTCGACGACGGAGTATTCGGAATGAAGACGGAGATGAACGAAGCGAGGTGCAGACATGGCCGTAATTGTACCGGCTCGGCATGTCCGCGCCTGCCTTCTTTGCGCTACGTGCCCGACGGCAAGACTGAGCCAGGCGCTCGGAAAAGCCCGGCAGGAAGCCTGCGAGGCGCTATAATTTCGCCTTTCCAATCAGGCAGTTACCGCGTGCTCGCAAGGCGCGGTCCCGTCGCGCGCCACCTATGCAGATCGTAAACATCTCCGCTTACAAGTTCGTCTCACTGGACGATATCCCGGTCTTGCGCCCGGAAATGCGCGCGCGCTGCGAAGCACACGGGCTCAAGGGCACGATCCTGCTCGCGCCGGAAGGCATCAACCTGTTCCTCGCCGGCGTGCGCGGGGCCATCGACGGCTTCCTCGGCTGGCTGCACGCCGACCCGCGCTTTGCCGATATCGAGCCCAAGGAGAGCCTGTCGGAAAACCAGCCCTTCAAGCGCATGCTGGTGCGTGAGAAGAAGGAAATCATCACCATGAAGATGCCGCTGATCCGCCCCGAAGCCGGTCGGGCGCCGGCGGTGACACCAGTCGAACTCAAGCGCTGGCTGGATCAGGGCCACGACGATGCCGGCCGCCCTGTGGTGATGCTGGATACACGCAACGCCTTTGAGGTCGCCGTCGGCACGTTCGAGCAGGCGGTCGACTACGACATCGCCAAGTTCAGCGATTTTCCGCCGGCCATTGCCGCGCACAAGGCGGAGTTCGCGGGCAAGACCATCGTGTCGTTCTGCACCGGCGGCATTCGCTGCGAGAAGGCCGCCATCCACATGCAGGAAGCCGGCATCGAGCACGTTTACCAGCTAGAGGGGGGCATCCTGAAGTATTTCGAGGAAGTGGGTGGCAGCCACTATCAGGGCGACTGCTTCGTCTTCGACTACCGCACCGCGCTGAACCCCAACCTGGAGCCGGCTGGCCCCAAGCAGTGTTTTGCCTGCCGCGCCGTGGTCACCGCCGAAGAGCAGCAAAGCCCGCACTACGTGGTAGGCCAGAGCTGCCCGCACTGCATCGGGGAAGGCACCCGGACGGCAGCGGCGGCAGCCTGAGCGCGCTGGCGGCCCTCAGGCTGCCAGCAAGTGGTAGAGATTGCGCAGCATGCCGGCGGTGGCGCCCCAGATAAACCGGTGGCCGCCATCCTCGCGCGGGAACGGCATGGCGTAGAACAGCCGCTCGCCGTCCACCCAGCGGAACAGGCGCTGCTCGTGATGCGACGGGTCCATCAGGAAACCTAGCGGCACTTCAAACACATCGGCAACCTCACGCGCATCGGGCCGCAGCGTGAAACCGTCGCGGACCAGGCCCACCACCGGGCTCACATGGAAGCCGGTGCCGGTGATGTAGTCGGGCAAGCTACCCAGCACTTCCACATAATCGCGCGCCAGCCCCACCTCCTCCTCGGTTTCGCGCAATGCCGTCGCCGTCCGGTCGATATCGAACGCTTCGTGACGGCCGCCAGGGAAACTGATTTGCCCGGCGTGCGCGCTCAGGTTGGCGTTGCGCTCAGTCAGCAGCACGGTCAGCCCATCCTCACGCTCCACCAACGGTACCAGCACGGCGGCATCGCGCAGCTTCAGGCTGCGGTCATAGGCGCGCGACTCATCAGTCAGCTCAGGGTCCCAGGCTGGCGGCGACTGGAGCCGATGGCGGATGAATTCCGGGCGCAGGCGCACGTCGGCCAGCGGCGGGTGCCGGGTATCGGTGGCGACGATGGGGAGGGATTCGGGATCAAAGGCAGGACGCATAATCGTTGCGAGTATGACAGAAGCCGGCCAAACCGTTTGTGCTGCGACGCGGCAAACTTGGCACGCGGAGATGCAAAAAGGACACCCGAAGGTGCCCTTTTTGCGCAGCCTCGACCGGCAAGCCGATCGAGGCGACTGGCGGCTTACTGAGCAGCAGCAGCCTTGGCAGCAGCCTTGGCCGGTGCCGACTTGTATGCCAGCTTTTCCTTGATCCGCGCGGACTTGCCCGAACGCTGACGCAGGTAGTACAGCTTGGCGCGGCGGACGTCACCACGGCGCTTCACTTCGATCGCTGCGATCAGCGGCGAGTACAGCTGGAACGTACGTTCCACGCCTTCACCCGACGAAATCTTGCGCACGATGAAGGACGAATTCAGGCCACGATTGCGCTTGGCAATCACGACGCCTTCATAAGCCTGGACGCGCTTGCGGTTACCTTCCACCACGTTCACGCTGACGATCACGGTGTCGCCGGGTGCGAATGCGGGGATGGTCTTGTTCGCGGTCAGACGCGCGATTTCGTCTTTCTCGATCAGCTCGATGATGTTCATCGTTTCTTCTCCTTGTCCATCATGCCGACGTTGTATGCCCCAGGCATGGCCTGGGCCCCGGCAGAGGATGGGGTTTCACTTGGCGGGAGCGAGCTCCCGCCCTTCTTTCGCCAGCCATGTCGACAGGAATTTCTCGTCGACCCGGCTCAGCAACCCTTGACTGCGCGCTGCCTTGATCAGATCGGGGCGCTTCTTCGCAGTATTTGCCAGCGCCTGCTGGCGCCGCCACTTCTCAATCTCGGCATGATGGCCCCCGAGCAAGATATCGGGCACCCGCACACCTTCGTATTCTTCCGGCCGCGTGTAGTGCGGACAATCCAGCAGCCCGTTGACGAAGCTGTCCTGAACTGCCGACTGGGCATCGCCCAACACACCCGGCAAATGCCTGACCACCGCGTCGATCACGGCCATGGCCGGCAGCTCGCCACCGGATAGCACGAAATCGCCGAGGCTGATTTCCTCATCGACCCGACGCTCGATCAACCGCTGGTCAATCGCTTCGTAGCGTCCGCACAGCATCACCAGGCCGGGACGCTGTGCCAGTGACATCACCTTTTGGTGCGTCAGCGGCGCGCCTTGCGGCGACATCAGCACCACATGCGACCGCACCGGCGCCGCCTGGCCCTCCGGCTTGGCCTGCGCCGCCTGCTGGGCGGAACACGCCGCGTCGATGGCATCTTCCAGCGGCTTGGCCAGCATCACCATGCCAGGGCCGCCGCCGTAAGGGCGGTCGTCGATGGTACGGTAGTTGTCGCTGGTGAAGTCGCGTGGATTCCAGGTGCGCAGCGTGTAGCGCTGCTGCTTTGCCGCCCGGCTGGTAATGCCCCAGTCGGTCAGCGCGCGAAACATCTCGGGAAACAGCGTGATCACGTCGAACTGCATCCGCCTCTCCCTTTACTTGCCCACCACTCGCCCACCGGCTACCGCCGGCCAAGTGCCCTTGCCTTCAGCAGCTCGGGCCGCTCAGTAATCCAGGCCCCAGTCCACCACCACGCGCCGGGCCGAGATATCGACCGAGCGCAGGAACGCGTCGACAAAGGGAATCAGGCGCTCACCCGCCTTGCCATCGGGCAAGGCATGCACCACCTGCAGGATCTGGTGCGCACCGTTGTCGATCAGCCCGGACACTTCGCCCAGCGACTCGCCCTGCTCATTGAACACGGCACAGCCAATCAGATCGACCCAGTAGAATTCGTTCTCATCCGGCGCGGGGAAATCCTCGCGGCGAATCCAGACACGGCGCCCCTTGAGCGCCTCCGAGTGGTTGCGCTCGGACACGCCGCTCGCCTGGGCCACTACGGTACCGCTGTGCTCGCGGGACTGCACGATCTTCACGCACAAGGCCTCGGAGGCCACGGCATCTGCCGCGCCAACCAGGCCGGTTGGCGGTGGTTTGAGCAGCCACCAGCGGCGCGCGTGCAACAGCGCGCTTGCATCGTCGGCATGCGGCTGGACCTTGATCCAGCCTCGTATCCCATAAGCCGCACCGATATAACCGACCTCGATCAGGTCGTCCGGCAGCTTATCGGTATACGCCAGCGCAGCCGGCAACCCGGTTGCACCGCGCTTGAGACTGGGCTTTTCCTGCTCACCGGCCTCGCGCCGGGCCGAGGGCTCGAGCGGCACATTGAGTGGCCGCCGCGCCGGGGCGCCTTGCTTGCGTTCTGTCACGTGTCGTTTGCCACGCGTCGCGAAACGCGCGTCACAACAATCAGGCTGCAGCCTTGGCGGCGTTTTGCTTGACCAGACGGGCAACCGTCGGCGACAGCTGGGCGCCAACGCCGGTCCAGTACGTCAGGCGGTCTTGCACCAGACGCAGGCCTTCTTCGCTTGCCGAAGCCAGGGGGTTGTAGAAACCAATACGCTCGATGAAACGGCCATCGCGACGATTACGCGAGTCAGCAGCGACGATATTGAAGAAGGGGCGCTTCTTGCTGCCACCGCGAGCCAGACGGATTACGACCATGGGTTTGATTCCTCAGAAAACTTGATGTTCGAACACGAAACGCAAGAGTATAGACCAAATTCCGAGGCCAAACAAACACTTAGAGCGATTGACTCGACACCCGGCCACAGGCATCGTGGTGAAAACCCCGACAGGAGAGCTCGCCATGCGGTTTCACCTTCACATTCGCAGCTTCCGGGCCCTGCTCGCGAGCACTTTCTCGGCGTTCGCGGCCGCGATCTGGTTCAGCCCCAATGCCAACGCCGCCCTGCCGCTGGATCAGATCCAGCTGCCCCCAGGCTTTCACATCGAATTGCTGAGCGCGGAGGTACCGGAAGCACGTGGCATGACCCTGTCGCCGGAAGGCACGCTCTTCATCGGCACCCGCGGCGAGGGCAAGGTATATGCGATCCGCAACCCGCTGGCGCCCGCCCCGAAGGTCAGGGTCGTCGCCACCGGCCTGACCATGCCGGTGGGCGTGGCCTTCCGCGACGGAGCACTGTACGCCTCCTCGACCTCTCAGATCGTCCGGCTGGATGATATCGATACCCGCCTGGACAATCCACCCAAACCCGTCGTGGTAAGTGATCGCTTTCCCTCCGAGACGCATCACGGGTGGAAGTTTATCGCCTTTGGCCCAGATGGCTATCTGTATGTGCCGGTCGGCGCGCCCTGCAATATCTGCGCGCCCGATGAAAACCGTTACGCCAACATCATGAAAATGAAGCCGGACGGCAGCGACTTGCAGGTCGTGGCCAAGGGGGTGCGCAATTCGGTGGGCTTTGACTGGCACCCGGCCACCCGCCAGCTCTGGTTCACCGACAACGGGCGCGACATGATGGGCGACGATGTGCCTGACGACGAGCTCAACCACCTGACCCGGGCGGGCCAGCATTTCGGCTACCCGTACTGCCATGCCGGCAGCGTCGCCGACCCTGAGTTCGGCAAGCAGCGCGCCTGCTCGGAGTTCGAGCCACCGGCCGCAAAGCTGGGCGCGCATGTCGCCGCGCTCGGCATGCGTTTTTATACCGGCACGCAATTCCCCGCCGAATACCGCAACAGCATTTTCATTGCCGAGCACGGCAGCTGGAACCGGACCAAGCCGGTCGGCTACCGCGTCGTCCGGGTGGTGCTGAACGAGCGCGGCCAGGCGGTGCGCCAGGAGGTGTTCGCGCAAGGCTGGCTGCAGGGCGGCAAACCCTGGGGCCGGCCTGCCGATGTCCAGGTTGCCCCGGACGGTTCGCTACTGGTCAGCGACGACGTGGCGGGCGCGGTCTATCGCATCCGCTACGCACCCTGAGCCCTTGCCGCACGCCGGATACAGCCCGGCTCCCGGGACAGTGGAGAAACAATCCGTTACACCGGTAACGGCTTTAGCATAGGCGCGCCGAAGACGCGTGCGTACCATGAACCCATATCTCGAACAACCTCACCACGCGACAGGATACTGGGATTCCGCATGCTCCCCCGCACCCTCCTGCGCGACTCGGTGGCTGGCATCCTGTTGGCCGTTTCCTTGCTCGGCCTCAATGCTGTCAGCCATGCTCAGGTCGCGTTTTGGCAACATAGCCGGCCCGAAGGCCGGATTGTGAGCAATGCGCATGGCCAGCCAAGCCACGGCGCATGGGAAATGGCGAGTGTACGCGCGGAGCGGCAAGACCATGTGCGGGCCCAGATCGAACGAATGGAAGCCCGCGCGCGCGCCGATGACCGCCTGAATGGCCGCCCCCTGCCACCTCAGGAACGCGACGATGAACGCAACCGGCAGTCGGATCGCAATATGCAAGGCGACAACGGGCGCGGCGAGCAGCGCAGCTCCGGCATGGGCCCGGGCTGGCAAGCGCGCGGACGAGACGGCGGCCGCTAGGCACGCCCCCCCCCCCCCGCCTCCTCACTGTCTTCCCTGGCTGATTGCCGTGCCCGCGGCAATCACGCTCTACTCTCTACTTGCCCCCTCCTCGATGATGTGCCGCGAAAGGAACTCTCGCGGGCATCCTCGCCCGACCCGCAGAGCTTCCTGCCCTGCTCCGCCTTTGTCCGCCTGCGGTTGATGCCGGCGTACAATGAGCGCCGGCGCCAGCCTGGCTGGCATTCACCTGAATTGCGCTTGCCGGCCGCCCCTGCCGGCCATTAACCTAGCTGTCGCCCCATGCCCGCCGCTACCCAAGTTTCAGCTACCGCTGCCCCCAAGCCGCTTCAGGGCAAATCCAAACTGATCACGGTCGCACTGGCCTTCCTGTTCGGCACGGTGGGCCTGCATCGTTTCTACCTGGGTGGTTTGCGCGATAAATTTGCCTGGGCGCATCTGCTGGCGGCACTCGCCGGGGTCATCGGCATCATGTCGATGCAGACGGGCGCCGGCTCGCCGGCCCTGAACTGGACCTTTGCCATTGCCGGCGGCACGTCGGTGATCAGCGCCTTCCTGGCGGCCATTGTGTATGGCCTGCGCCCCGACGACAAATGGGATGCCCGCTTCAACCCGCATGGCACGCCAACCCGTTCGGGCTGGCCCGTCGTGATCCTGGTCATCCTGTCCCTGCTGATYGGCACCGGCCTGCTGATGGCSGGCCTGGCCATCAGYTTCCAGACMTTCTTCGAATCCCAGGTCGAAGCCGCGCGCGCCTTGTCGCAGTAAGCCCAAGGTCCCAGGCCCAGCCCCCCCCCAACGCCGATGCACTTCGACCTGCTGGACATCGCCGTGTTCGTGCGCGCAGCGTCGCTGGGCAACCTCTCGGCCGCGGCGCGCGATCTCGGGTTATCTACTTCCTCGGCTAGCAGCCGCCTGGCGCAGCTCGAGCAGCAGCTCGGTACGCGGCTGCTGCACCGGACCACGCGCCGCATCTCCCTGACCGGCGAAGGCGAGCGCTTCCTCGAACATGCCGTGCAATTGCTCGACACGGCCGGCCAGGCCGCGCAATCGGTGGGGCGCGGCGCGCAGGCGCCCCAGGGGCAGTTGCGGGTCACTGTGCCCGCCTCTTTTGGCCGCCAGCACGTCTCGCCGGCCATCCCCGCCTTTCTCGCCGCCTACCCGGGCCTGACGCTGGACCTGCGCCTGACCGACCAGGTGATCGGCCTGGTCGAGGCCGGCGTCGACGTCGCATTACGCATGGGTGCGTTGCCGGACTCATCCCTGGTGGCACGCCCCCTGTCCCCGAGCCATCGCGCCGTTTGCGCTTCGCCGGGCTATCTTGCCGCGCACGGCACGCCCCGGCATCCGGAAGAGTTGCGCAACCACAATTGCATCGTGCTGGGCGACCAGTCCTCCTGGCAGTTCGACACGGCGCTGGGCAAGACAGCGATAGCGGTCGCCGGCAACCTGCGCACGGACAACGGCGAAGTCATCCGGGATGCGATCCTGGCTGGCATGGGGCTGGCGCTCAAGTCGACTTGGGACGTTGGCCCTTACCTGCGCAGCGGCGCGCTGGTCCGCGTGCTCCCCGATTACCCGGTGCTGCCGGCCGTGTCGATCTGGGCGGTTTATCCCAGCCGCCGCCAGGTGCCAGCGAAAACACACGCGTTTATCGATTTCTTCGCTGCGCGCTTCGGCTCCCCGCCCTATTGGGATAGCCCCGAGGCCACGCCCCCCGCCCAATAACCATCACCGCTATAAACACCGCTTGGCTGCCTACGCGAAGTACTGTATAAATATACAGTATCAACTGTAGCCGCAGGACCGCCAACGTGCCGACCCGACCACCCTCCTCCAGCCCGCTGAAAGGCCGGGCGGCGCGCTCGAACGACGTCAGCCGGTTCGACGCCTGGACCCGCGAACGGGTCGCCGACGAGTCCCAAGCCTTCGATGAGCCAGAGACACCCCAAATCCAGACCATTGTCTTCACGGAGAAGGCCAAACGCATCGTCTCGCGCAACCAGTCGCCAGACCTGCCGTTCGACGCGTCCATCAACCCGTACCGCGGGTGCGAGCATGGCTGTATCTATTGCTATGCCCGGCCCAGCCACGCCTATCTGGGGCTTTCGCCAGGCCTCGACTTCGAAACCCGCCTGTACGCAAAAGACAACGCCGCCGCCTTGCTCGAGGCCGAACTGGCTCACCGCAACTACGTACCGACGGTGATCGCGCTGGGGGCCAATACAGATCCTTACCAGCCCATCGAGCGGGATCTCAAGATCACGCGCGGCATCCTGGAAGTGCTGGAGCGATTCAACCATCCGGTGGCCATCACGACCAAGTCAGGCGTGGTCACGCGCGACATCGACATCCTGCAGCGCATGGCGGCCAAGAACCTGGTCCGGGTCCATATGTCGGTCACATCGCTCAAGAACGAGATCGCCCGCACGCTGGAGCCCCGCGCAAGCGCGCCAGCGCGCCGCCTGGCCGCCATCGCTTCCCTGAGCGAGGCAGGCATCCCGGTGGGGGTGATGGTGGCGCCGGTCATTCCGAGCCTGACCGATCCGGAAATGGAATCCATCCTTGACGCCGGCGCCAAGGCCGGCGCGAAAACCGCGGCGTATATCCTGCTGCGCCTGCCGCGCGAGGTGGAGCAGCTGTTCTCAGAGTGGCTGGTCACCTACCATCCGCTGCGCGCCCGGCACGTCGAAAGCCTGGTCGCGCAAATGCGCGGGGGCCGGGCCTACGACTCACGGTTCGGCACGCGCATGACCGGCACCGGCATCTTTGCTGAACTGCTGCGCAAGCGCTTCAAGCTGGCCTGCCAGCGCTTCGGGCTCAATGCTGAGCGCCACCCCCTCACCACCGAACATTTCTCCAGGGCGAGCACCGCGCCGCAGATGTCGCTGTTCTAGGCCGGATGCGAAGGACAGCGCGGCTTCAGGCGTGCGGCGCCTTCTCGTCGACCGCGATCGCCAGCGTTTCCTTGATCTCTTCCATCACCACGTAACTCTTGGACTGGGCGGCGCCCGGCAATTGCAACAGGATGTCGCCCAGCAGGCGGCGGTACTCGCCGATCTCGCGGATGCGCGCCTTGATCAGGTAGTCGAAATCGCCCGAGACCAGGTGGCACTCCAGTACTTCCGGAATGCGCGACACCTCGCGGCGGAACTGCTCGAACATATTGCCGGACTTGTTGCCCAGCGATATCTCGACAAACACCAGCAAGCCGCTGCCGAGCAGCGCGGGATTCAGGCGCGCGTAGTAGCCCATGATGACGCCGTCACGCTCCATACGCTTGACCCGCTCGATGCATGGCGTGATGGTCAGGCCGACCGCTTCCGCCAGTTCCTTCATCGACATACGCCCGTCCGCCTGGAGCAAGGCCAGGATCTTCCGATCCAGCCGGTCCAGGCTGCGCACGGGCTGACGACTCGTTCTCATTAGTTATTCCTGTTTCTCTGAAAATTACAACAACTATGACTGCTCGTATTTAAATAGTATAGATGTAAATACTTCATCCACTCTGTTTCTTGGTTGCGAGCCCCCGACTATGCGCGTTCTCGTTCTTGGCAGTGGCGTAATTGGCGTTACCAGCGCCTGGTACCTGGCTCGTGCCGGCCATGAAGTCACCGTGATCGACCGAGAGGCCGCACCCGCGCTGGGGACCAGTTTCGCCAACGCCGGCCAGATCTCCCCGGGCTATGCGTCGCCCTGGGCCGCACCCGGCGTGCCGCTCAAAGCCATCAAGTGGATGTTCCAGGAGCACGCACCGCTGTCCATCAAACCGGACGGCACGCTGTTCCAGTTGCAATGGATGTGGCAGATGCTGATGAACTGCAGCGCTGAGCGCTATGCGGTCAACAAGGAACGCATGGTGCGCCTGGCCGAGTACAGCCGCGACTGCATCGTCGCCCTGCGCGCCGATACCGGCATCGCCTACGAAGGCCGCCAGCAAGGCACGCTGCAACTCTTCCGCACCGCCGAGCAGCTCGACGGCGCCGCCAAGGATATTGCCGTGCTGGAGCAAGCCGGCGTGCCCTACCAGTTGCTATCGCGCGAGGAACTCGCCGCCAGCGAACCGGCCCTGGCCGCCGTCAGCCACAAGCTGACCGGCGGCCTGCGGCTACCCAACGATGAAACCGGCGACTGCCAGCTGTTCACCCGGCAACTCGCCGCCATGGCCGAAGGCCTGGGCGTGCAGTTCCAATACAACCGCTCCATCGACGGGCTGCTGACCAAGGGTGATGCCGTTACCGGCGCCATGGTGGGCGGCGAGCCTGTCATGGCCGACCTGGTCGTGGTGGCATTGGGCAGCTGGTCGACACCGTTCGTGAAGAATTTCCTGCCGGGGCTGTCGAACCTGCCGGTGTATCCACTCAAGGGCTTCTCGCTCACGGTGCCGATGACCAATGCCGATCGCAGCCCCGTTTCCACGGTGCTCGACGAAACCTTCAAGGTGGCAATCACCCGCTTCGACGATCGCATCCGCGTGGGCGGCATGGCGCAGATCGTGGGTTACGACCGCACGCTCGACCCGGCCAAGCGCCGCACCCTGGAGCACGTGGTCACGGACCTGTTCCCGGGCGCGGGCGATGTCAGCCGTGCCAGCTTCTGGACCGGCCTGCGCCCGATGACGCCGGATGGCACGCCCATCGTCGGCCCCACGCAGGTCAAGGGCCTGTGGCTCAATACCGGCCATGGCACGCTGGGCTGGACCATGGCCTGCGGCTCGGGCAAGCTGCTGTCGGACCTGGTGTCCGGCACCTCGCCGGCGATCCGCGCGGACGACCTCTCGGTGGCTCGCTATCTCAAGCCAGCGAGAACGCACGCCGCCCCGCGCCACGCAGCGGCCTGATCCGCGCATCGGTTTCGAGGAAGTAAAAAAGGCGACCTGCGGGTCGCCTTTTTCTTGCCTGGACCAGGAAGACCTCAGAACTGCGCTTCGCTCAACGCATTGACCGGCACCGCGCCCGCCACGATGGCATCGCGCAAACCCGATGCCTGTGACAGGATGTGCTCCGCGAAGAAATGCGCCGTCGAGATCTTGGCGTCGTGGAAGGACGGATCCTCGCCACGCTTCGCATCCGCCGCAAGCATCGCGCGGCCAAGCTGCCAGCC